>JABDAE010000098.1 GCA_013289325.1 Chlamydiota bacterium | reverse complement strand
CTCCAGACCAAAAAAAGGCGCCGCCTTCTTGCTAAAATTCCAATTTTTGAAAGGTATATATCATAAGTCGATTTAAAAAGCGGAGTTTTCTAAAATTGTATAATATTACTTGTTTAAAGCGTTGAAAATAAATGCAGTTAATGATATAGTTTGCATTATTTACCATTAAAAAAGTTAATTACATCATGCTTCCTTCAGCACTTTCACACGGATCACCTGCATCTGCCTCTCCTGTTTTTCCTCACGGCGCGTCTTTTCCAGTCACATCTGAGAAAAAAGCGATTGATCTCTACCATGAAAAATTGCCTGCCATTTTACAAAGAGGTTTTGCCTCTATTAAAGAAGATCCAGATTTTCAAGAGCTCATTGCCTGCAACATAAAAACGTTAAAGGGAAATATTTTAAAGGCATTTTGCGCCATCATGCACGAAATGACAACGGTGGCAATCACTCCTTATTCTTTTGGGGAGTATAGGAACCAAGTCCTATCGCTTTTACAAAAATCTGACTGCGCGATCCCTTATGAGTTATTAAATGACTTTGTCCCCCCTCCTTTTCAGTTTAGCAAAATAGATCTATTGCAACACATCTTAAAGCATCCACGCCTTAGCATGTATCAGATGGAATGTTTCGTTCATGGCAGCGTTCTTTATTCCTCAATCCATCATGCAGAGCCTCCTCAACATAATGATGTCGATATCCTGCTAAAAGTCGCATTAAGAACAAAGCAACATGACACTGACTTTACCAAAAGCTTTCAACATGCCGTGTTTGAGTTTTTATTTCCCCTTTACATACAATCAATTTTCGCCTCTTTAAAAAAACTTTTTGGGAAGGCGGGTTTTCCACTAAGTCCAGATACATTTATCGCTAAATGGCGAATGGGTAATATCGCTGAATGGCGAATGGGGAAAAATTTTGGCGATCCTGAAATCGCTAAACTCTTCTTTCAAAAATTTGCCCTTAAAAATAGCAAAGATCCCTATGGCAAGCTCTGTACGTTAGGCTGTAATAAAAGAGCGCAAAAAGCATTTGTTTGCAATCCAGGGACTGATACAGAGATTAAGATCTATTTTAAAGATTTAAAAGAGCTTCCCCATATCACAAGAGCTGAAGAAGTCGTTGTTCCGATCACCTCAGCACTTCTTGAAAATAGAAGTTTACAAAGCGCAAATTTAGCTTTTATCCATTTAGCCGAAAATGATGGAAAAGAGCATTTAAAAGAGGTCAACTTAGCTCTTTCAGATATAGGGGCAAGATGGTCTGTTCTTACCAATCCAAGAGCTTGCGTATTCCCAAAAATTTTGCTGCGCCTCACTTTAGGTAGGTTTTTAGAACAGCCAACCTTGCAAAAACTTTTTTCCATTTTTTCCGCACAAGAGAATAAGGAAGAAAGAAACAGCTTTTTCACTTGCGTTGAGTACTTCTCTCAACATAACGCCTACAGCGATAACCTAGAATTCCTTTTCTTTATCTGGAATTACTACTTGCTGACAAAACAAAACGACCCTAATTCCCAAGAAGTGAAAAACTGCCTGACTAAGATTAAAGAAATTCTAAATATTGCCTACGATAGTAGCAAAGATCAAGAGATGATGACAGCGATTTCAGCTCTTGCTCACTGCCTAGCAAATGAGTCTGATGAGCCTTACAAATGGATCGTTGTAAAAGAAAAATACTATGGTTGTTATTTGGAAGAGACAAAGCAAAAAGCCTTTGATAACTGGTTTGCAATCGAAGGCAGCCGTCGCAGTGCATGGATAAATGATTTTGTAAAAGCTTTTGACTTAGAAAAGACACATCTTTTTTCGATTCGTAAACAGCAAGTGTTACACTCTCCCATCCCAGTCCATCCACAGACGGCTTTACTTTGTATGTCACAAGAAGAGCTTACAGCTTACCTACCCACTTGTCAAAGTCAAGCGATTCGCGATGAGGTAACAGCTTTGCTTTTGACTTGCGAGAGAACAAGTCCTCTGCCCTCTGAAAATACGGCAACAGTTGCTGCAAGCGAGTCAAACTCTTCTCCTCAAGTGGTTCATAACGCACCTTCCAAAGAGCCGAGCGAAGAGAAGCGTTTAAAGGAATGGGAATCAAGAATCAATAAGGCTTGCGCTCTTCACAATTACACATTAGCAATTGATAAATTCCATGCCATGATAACAAAAGAAGAGGGCTTAAGAGATAAGTTTTTGCCTATTTGTATGAAGATATATGACCAATATCTAGCTTGGATCAAGATTCATGAAGAACAAGAAGAGCTTTTCTTGCACTTTAACGAACGATTCGCGACGACTAAGCAAATGTTAAAGATAGAGCTTAAAAGTGCAGATAAAAGCATCCAAACGTTAAAGCTTGCCATTTTCTTTTTACAGTCAAGCACTCTTAATGAAGCTGTTCATACTTATCTTGACACACTCATACGCTCTCAATTAAAACCTTCTCAAAAAGAGCATTACGATGCCCTGTGTTTAGAAAGTGTGGAAGTCGATTGTAGAAATAATCACTTAGAAAAGGCATGCTTTTTTGTTCAAAAGATGACAAGTGATGACGTGTTTATACAATGCCTTTTTCCTCTTATGCAAGAACTGGTAGCTTCCCTTTCTCCTGAGAATGAGAACTCAGAAAAAATGAGAGCTTTATTGCTTTATCCAACTCTTATCGATTCCATTTGGAAAAGAGGAGAGACTTTTATTGTGAAATGTTTACAAAGTCCCATAAGAGATGCTTTTGCCGTATTGGCAAGTGTTTCTTGTCAAACACAAGCGCAGTTAGACATCCTCCTAAAATACTATTTTATCCCAACGGTGAAAAGCAACGAAGAGCGTTGCAAAGAATATTTGGATATGGTGTTTGACATGTTTTCAAAAGAAGAAGGATTTGATGATGAAGACATCCTAATACACCTTAGGCAATTTCTTATTCATGGCCCTTCGCAAAAAACGTTTGATGCCTTACTTGCTACAAAAATGAGACAGCTCAATCTATTAAATAAGCGAGGAGCTCATTCAAAATCTCTTCAGTATTTTGATCGGTGTGCGGCAATTTTAGCAAAAGCTGGCAAGGTTATTTCAAACGAAGAAGCTACTAAGGGGGTAATGGAAGTAAACTTATCTGCTCGGCTTCTAAAAGAGGAATGGGAAGCCGATTATCGCGAAGCGATTGCGGCTCTTGAACCTCTTCTTAATGTAGAAAATGGGGGGCTAGTAAGAAAATGGTTTAAGCAATTGCAAGAGTCTATACAAGCGAAATCAACGCTTACAATACTTGCTCCTTATCCTTCTGAAGAATCTATCTTTGATACGTTGCAGCAATTACATCCTGATAGAGAATTTGATAAAAAAATACAATGTGTCTCGGATATTGCGCAATATTTAATGCCTCGAAAAGTGCACGAGGGCTTGATGAGAAACATTTATCAAAGCCTTGTTAAAACAGCAGCACTAAACGGCTTAAATATAGAGGCCATTTTAACCCCGGAACTCATCGCAGAAATCTTTCTTTTTGAAGTGGATGAGTGGGCAAACTTTTATAAAAAACTCATCCAGTTATTAACACAGACAATTCAATATGATGTAAATCCTCAACAGATTCTAAATTGCTATTTGCCTACTCTACTCGCTGCTTTAAATGGATTTACCACTTTAAGCCACACACAATCGATGTGCAATTGCAAAGAGTCGATTATTGCCAATAGAAACGCTGCCCTTTTAGACCTCATTCAATTGCTCGTCTTTATAACATACGCAAATGAAAATTTATCGCAGCCCCTAATTTTCACCCCTCATGATCCTCTTTTGAAGGTCATTTTGACGTTTAATCTATTTACAAAACATGTGGCAAGCGATTTTCTTTCCTCATTGATGAGCTGTATTTGGAATAAAAATCAAGGGCCTGTTGAAAGCAATATGATCGATGGGGTATTAAAACACTCTCATAAAGATGCCTTAACTCTTTGCAGCGCGCTGCATCAGGGGCTTGGATTTATGCATGCCTGTTTACAGACTCAAAAAGATTTTAACCCTAATGACATTTGCAATGCCTTATGCCTAACGTTTTCTGAAATTGGCAGAGCTGCTTTTGCTGGCATAGAAACAACAGAAACACTTGAAGGGCGATTAAAAGCATTATGTCTTAAAATAATAGAAAAAAGAGATGAGCCAATTGGCAATCTTGAGGTATTTATAGATTTCTTTACACAGCTAAGAGAAATTTCTCAAAATGGAAGTTTTCAAGGAGAAATTCCTCAGATAGATGAAATATTAACACTTTGCAGATCTTTTTCTTTTTAACGTTGTCAAGTTACCTTAAACCTAAAAACGGCAGTTGGAGACGCTAACTTGACACAATCTCTTGAACCAGAATCATTTGCAGTGGGGCGGTCCTTCACCACTTGGGAATGTCCGCCCCACTGCAAAGTGATTCTAATTCAAGATCTTGCGCCAATTTAGCATCTCGAACTGCCGTTTCTAGGTTTAAAGGCCGTGAAAGAGGCTCATGACTTCTTGACACATCTCTTCTAGCTCCCATTCTTTGACCTCAATAATACCATGAATATAATGGCGAATTTGAGCTTGCACCTCATCAAAAAGCACCGCATTAATCTCGTTTCTGTATTTTTCAGAGTTTCTCATGTATTGTTCTACTTCTTTAAGCATCTTAATCATCGCAAACCATGAGCCGTCACGATCTAAGAAGGCAGAGTCGTCATCAGGTAAGAAGGCATATAAACTTTGGCTAATTTCCCTATCTAAATCAGATATCTCTAATTGGTTAGAGCCCTCGAAATTAAACATTAACTCATTCCATGACTTAGCAAGAGTAATAAATAGGGCTTCACTTGCCTGCTTAAATAAAGGTAAATCATTCTTAAACAAGGTAAAGAAACTGTTTAGCAATAAAAAAGCCACATAAAATAAATTTAAAGTAAAATTTTTATTTTTTGAATGATTAATGCCGTTTATATAGGAGTTGAATATAGCTTGAAGATCATCGATCAATGCACTTAAAGGTTGATCTTGATACCCTCTGAAAAAGTTCATAAAAATAAGCGCCTCTTCTCCTAACACCATTCGCTGATAACCTCTTACCAAAAAAGCCACTTGTATAAAAGAATGTTGCAAACGCATGAAATCGCGATCTTGAAGGAACCAAATATTCTTGTCTAATAATGTTGTGACATAACTGACATTGTTGCGTAGCTGCTGACAGGCTAGTGCCTGATTTTCCTCAATCCCATTGCCTTGATCGAGTATGTCCTGACCTTCTTTTGCTATTCGGAATAAGTCCTCACTATACTGTTTCATTCGTGTTTCTTTACTTGTAAAATAATTTAAACAAGCTTCATGCAATAAAGTCCGCTCTATTTCATTGAATTGCTGACTTAATAAAGGCAATGTTTGCGGCATATTGTCTTTGCATGTATCATGAAAAAGCACAACAAGCTCAAGCACAGCAGCTAAAGGTTTTAAAGACGCAAGCGTTGAGTCAGCCTGCTTATCGGCTCCATTTTTGTGAGCATTTATTAAAATAGCCGTTTTTACGACAAAAGCGTCAACTTCTTTCTGGTTATCTAGCGATAATTGACAATTGCCTATCAAATCTAAGTCTTTGAATAAATAGCTGTTGTTTTTATCTAACCCCTTTAAAAAGCCATAAATTGTTAAAATGCCCTTTTCATACTCGGAAATGTAGTCCAAATTGAGCAAATATTTTGACCGAATTTCACTTAAAAGGCCCCAAATCTCTTTATTGATCTTTTGTCCACCTACCTTTTTCTTCATTGTTTCTATTATCTGGTCCAAAAAGAGATCGATGAATAATTGTTTCGATTTAATAATGGGTTGATGACACAATTGGTCTTTTTCCCAAATGAGGTTGATAAAGGAGCTGCCAATGCCGAGTGTAAAATTTCTAGAAAGCAAATGCTTTGAATAAGATAGAGAGAAAGATGTGATCAATTCTTTAAACCAATCCATCCCTTGACGATTTTTTTTAGGTACAATCTTATCTGCAAACTGAAGGACTGTTTCATAACAGCGCTTGATTTCATCCTTAGTTTTATGATCCTCTGAAGAAATTGCCGCTGGACAATCTGCATAGGCTAAAGAGGTGTGACAAAGCTGCTTTACAGCTTTGTAGTAATGCTCTATCTCATTTCCTTTCAATTGATCAAAGTTAAATGACTCTAAATAGGTCTTCACTGGAGTTAATAGGGCATAGGCACTTGCTAAAATTTCAGCAAGGTTAAAAGGGGGAGCCCTGTTTTGCTTTTGCTCATCTAAAATCTTTCTCCAGTCGATACCAGAAAGATATCTTTGATGTTTTCTGATTAGATTTTGCAGTAATGTCAAGGCTCCATTTGCTTTTCTTAAAGAAGGGTTGCAAATAATCGCTAGAATAAATTCTTGACAATGTTCAAGATTTTGGTTTAAAGAAAGAAACCATTTGTTTAAGTGGATCGCCTCATTTGATAAATTGCATGTTTTAAGAAAGGGAAGAAGCTTTTCAGCATTTGGAACTATCAGCTCATGCGCAATGATAAATGGCTGTATTTTCTTTAACGGCATGAGCTGATCTTCTGTCAGTTTAAAAGCTTTGCAAAACCGCTCCAGAAAAAATTTTTGCTCATCGTCAGATAAAGAAAACCACTCTTCTATTGGATCTATCTCGTGCAGAGGACCTAATGAAAAACAGCCATACCATGTATAATTTCTTTGTAATAAGAAAAAATCTTGGTATGAGACGCGCTTCAAAGAGAAAAATAGCGCGCTTATTGCCTTCTCAAGGCTCTTATCTGCGACGGTGTATTGTCGCTCGTGCGCTTCAGCCACTGTCCACAGTTGTATTTTCATCCATTCGATAATTGTCTCTTTCCTAGCCACTGACAACTCTTGTCGATCGATTAACACGTAACAGTTCCATGAAAACACAAGGCAAAAAAAGGGATCGTACAAAAGCGGATGGCTAATCGATTGGAATTTTTCAAGAAAATCTTTAAAAATCTCTTGGTTTATTTGTACATCTGCTTGTTTGAAAAAATAAGCATTAGACACCTTTAATATTTTTTCAAAAGAACTTAAAGTATCACTTGAGGGACACTGCCTTGAGGCAAGATCGATTAAAACTTTGTTTTCAGTTTCAATTGTTTTATGGCGATAGAAGAAAATCAAAGGAAGCGGCTCATTTTGCACCTCACAGCTTGGCAGCTGAATGCAAACGGGTTCTACCGTTAAATGGTTGATGCTGCACATCACCACTTCAAAACTTGTGTCATCGCAGGACTTGGAGCTAAAGTCAAAAGAGTATCTTACATGATAGCCTTTTTCGTTATCGTCTTCATCACTGCTTGGCAGATTAAGTTTAATGCTAGAATTTCTTTGCCTCTCTTCGGTAAGAAAATGGTCAAAGAATGTTTTTTTATCTTCCGTATCATAGTCTTCTATTAAATTATAAGCTAAATGATGGGTGTCGACTTCAGAAGGAATAAAAAAACCGCAAAATTCTTGCAGGTTGCTAGTTATTTTTTCTTTTAAAAAATCCCAAAGTAAATTCTTAAAGCCCGCAAGAATTGCACCTTTTCTTTCTACTCTTTCCTCTTTGTCTCTTGGAACAATATAAGTTTTTACTCCACTGTATTGATGGCATTGCCTTTCGTCAATACTCGGAAATAGTAGATTCGAAGAGACAAATAGATCGGCATTGAGTGCGTTTTGCGCGATCTGTAGAAATTCGACTCGGCTAAAAGAAAATGGGGGAAAGACAGCCTGATCGATGAATTTTTCATCAAAAGCGATTCCCCTTTCATTGAGGGACCCTTTTAACCATTCCTTAAAAGCCCCCATCTTATGGGGGATGACAGTTGTTTCGCGGTTGAAGATTTGCCAAAATCGAGAAAGAGGCTCCCCATGGAGCTTTTTTTCCCCACGAGGGACTTTTAAAAGAGGACCCACCCCATCTTCAAATTCCTTTGTATCGACAAACCATCTTTGAATAGGATGCATCACAGAAAGTTCTGTGAATGTGTCTGCATTTGTTTGGTCGCTTATATTCTCTGCAGCAGGAACTACCCTTCCTAAACAAGAACGTGGTTCCGTTACTATTCCAGATATACTAGTCATGTGCTTGACGTTTCTTGAGGCTGTGCGCCCTGGTTATTTTGAGCTTGGCGCTGGCTTGCTTCCATTTGACCATTCCAATAATATCCGTGACCATGACCATGTGGTCCCATCATCATCGAATGCATTGTTTGGGGATCCCCCATACCCTGTTGCATACCATTCATAGCTGGATGGTAGGCACCCATATATTGGCCATAGTGCATTTGCGACATATCCATTGTCCCATCATTATTTTGTTCCCCGTCATTATATTGATATTGCGCGGGATACCAGAACGCCTGCGGGGCTTGAAACCCCTGATACTGCATCGCTACTTGAGAACGTCGAAGTTCATCGTTTTCCTTTTTAAGTTGATCCCGTTCCTCTTTAAGTTCATCGTGTTTTTCTTGAAGCGCGTCCAATCTAATTTCAAGTCGCTCTCTATCAGATGCAAGTCGATTTTTTTCTCCTTCCAGGACTGCCTTGCTGGTTTTTTCCGCCTCAAGCTCATGAGTAATAATGGATAGTTTACTTGTATAAAACTCAACTTCTATATGGTTACTCTGAGATGGAGCTGCACTTGAGCCATTTGTAGAATTGGGTTGCTCCCACATCTTTTCTTTTTGTTCGAATATAGCAATTTGCGCTTCTAATTGTACAATTCGTGATTTTAACTCTGAGATGGCTATCTTACTGTTACACTCTAGTCTAGTGTAAGCCTCTTTAAATTGAGCGATACCCTCATTGCCTTTAGCTATTTCCCTTTTTAAGACGAGTGTATTTACATTGTGCTCTTTATCGGCTTGTGCAAGTTTTTCATATGCTGCTTGAAGTTCAGCTTTATGATCAGCGAGTTCCCCTTTTAGCCTATCCCGTGTCGCTTTTTGACTGGCCCGGTACCTTCTTCTACTTGCACTTCGGCGCGCTCTCGTTTCCTCTTCAGAAGCGTTGCTGTGATTTCTTCGTCGTCCTCGTTGCGCTCTCGTTCCCTCATCTCCAGAATCGGCGTAAGTGCTAGCAGTTGCCACTTGTCGCGGTTGCTGTCTTGCTGCTTGGGCAGGAGTTGCTTGAACAGGATCTGCTTGGAGGGGAGCAGGTGGATTAGACGGGGCGCCAGCTCGAGCAGTAGCTGCTGCAGGCCGTTGTTGTACAGGCCTTGCGGAGGCAACTGTTGCAAGAGTCTGTTGTGCTGGAACTAAACTCTTTGCTGTTTTTTGACTTAGCGGCGTATCTGATTGAGCAGATGATGCTTTTAGCCTTGCCATAGTTTCTTTAACTTCCCTTACCGCCTCTTTTTGCCATGTTTGTGCAAGGGCCTGCTTGTCCTTTACCTTACTTTCATTTAACACGCGCATAGTCGACTCATCTAGATGGACTACGCCATTAATCAAATTAAGTTTTGAAGTATATTTTCCCAATAGACCAAGCTGAACAATATCATCAAACTCTTGAGGATATTTCTTATCTAGTATTTTTTTTAAGGCATTGCAGACCTTTTGCTGTATATCGGGCGTCTCTTGAGCATATTGCTCAAGTTCCTTCAAATAAGTAGTGACCTTCGGGCTGCCATAAATGGGTTCCGTTCCCGACGCAGTCATGGCAGATGCAGTAATGGCAGATGCAGTCATGATAAAATCCCCCTTTTAAAGAAATCTATTACAGATGGTAGATAATAAAATAGCGATCGTATCATACTTTTATATATTATTCAACAACTTTTAATGTTAAAGATTATTTCTTATTATTTCCCTCTTTTTCAACAAGCGTATAATGCGTTGTAGGACCTTGACCATGACGCTGCAATTTGCCCCCATCAATGAGATGATTTAAGGTCCTTGTCGCTGTCGCTGCAGAAATGTTTGCAGCTCTTGCAACTTCTTTGCTTGTAATTATATCCTTACCTGCAAAGAGATCAAAAATAAGATCGTCGATTCGATTTCCCGTGATATGCTTTTTTTTACGAGGTAATATGCATTTAACAAATTCAACACCCTCTGTTACCTGTGGTTTTTCAAGCCCTGCCGATCGAAATGTTTTGAAAATGGTAGGAAAGCCTGATCCGAGACTCTCAATGTATCCTGTTTCTCGAAACACTTTGGTGATGGTATGATTGCGGCTATGAGTCATCCCCAATTCAAGCTGACCAATTTGAAGTGGTCCGGGGAATACGCCCGGACTAAAAAATTCAATTCTTGTTGGATAGACAGAAATACGGTTTGGACCTTGAATGCGCCAATTTCGGTGGAGGAGTGAATTTAGCAATGCCTCTCGAATAGCTTCTTCCGGAATCTCAAGCAAGTCCTTGCGTTTAAGTCCTTTTATCATAGAACTCTTATTCAAAATATCCCACAACCAGGCATAGGCCGCTTCGAATTGCTCAAAGAGTGTACCTTGACAATCTTTACTAGCTAAAATTCCATCGCGTCCAACATGTCCCGAAAAGCATGTGCAAATGATAAATGATTGTGGGAGATAAAATCCAGGCTGTTTACCAAATAATAAAATTCCTGCCACTGTAGGGTAGATTCGCGAGTGTTCTTCTGTAATAAGGTGGTAAGAGCGCAATAATGGGTCGGTCACATTGACAATATGGGCACCGCCTTTTCGTGTTTTTAGGAATGATTCTATCGCAACCAAATTCAGATCGTCCTTTGAAGCATTGTAGACTGGGAGTGAGTCATAATGTATGCCACGACTTTGATGTTGCAGCTCCTGAATAATTTCAGAAGTCGCTTTGATGGTCATTGCACCTAATCGGATATATGTTCCCTCAGAAAGCCCTTCGTTTTTCACAAAATAGGGTTTATTCATCCCTTGGGAAACTTCTATGACGAGAACAAGCTTTTCATCAAATCGCAATGAGTAAATAGAAGGAAGAATTGGGGGAAACGAATTATCATAAATAAGCTTCATGATGGATTCGTCTAATTCATCCACTTGACTTTCTTGAATGCCTACAACAGTACCGGAATCTGCTACACCGATAATGAGGCGACCACCAAATTGGTTAGCAAAGCCAATGATTGTTTTCACAATCTGATTGTTTTTAGGAACCTCTTCCTTCCACTCGACGGTTGAGGATTCTTTTTCCGGA
>JABDAE010000097.1 GCA_013289325.1 Chlamydiota bacterium | reverse complement strand
TAAAGCAATAAAAATACCATTTTGAAAAAGTATCAATGGAACAGATAGCAAGAAATTCACAGCGCATTTATCAACGCCAGGTAGACTATATTTTTTAATAATTCTTTCGCAGTTAATCTCAAAAGATCCTCGGTAACACATCTTCTCCTGATCCGTCTTTTCCAATATGTCAATGACTTGGTTGTCAGTTGCACATTTAAATACATTAAATACAAAATGGCTATAAGAAGGGACATCTTTTAAAGTAAGCGTATTGATCTTAGCCTGATCATAAAGCAATGTACTTATTAGCCACTTTCTACATTGCCTATTGAACATATACCCCATACGGACCAAAGAAGCGGGAGGACACATCTGCAATACTGCATTGACCTCATCTTCTGACAAGTCAAAGCTTGCAGCCAAAAGCATACGGAAATAGACACTTTGCTCATCCTTTGCCATCTCACTTCTGTGCAAATTAATCCATTCTGCAGACGAAATAGAACGCCCCCTTCTGCTTTGCCATAACATTAAGCCTTCAATAAACAGCTCTTTCTTACATGGATCTTGAAATGCAGCTAAAATTTTATCAGAAGCACTTTTCAATCCCATTTTAGGCAGCAACAGAGAAGAAGAAATCTCCTCTAACTCAATATTGACGCTTGTGCAGTTAAGGGTCGGAAAAATATCCTCAAAAGTACTTGTGATTATAGGGAGTAATTGACTCTGAAATTGGGTATCATCTTTTACCCTAGCGTAAAGATCACTCAATCGCCTTTCCTGCTGCGCGTTTAAAGCAACAAAAGATTTGAAACTTTCAAGAGATGTGTGTTGTGAAGGCAGTGTCTCTATTCGCCCAGACATGAGTGCTCCCTACTTTAAGTTTAACTCTTTAAATCGGTAATTTCTACCCTTTTAGACGAGGGGCGCTCCTCTTTTTCCACTTTTTTCACCTCTTCATCAGTTTCCGCAAATACATCGTTAATAGCGCCTTTCAGCACTTCGATCTTACTGCCATCGTACATTTTTAAAATGACCGTTTGCTCTTGAATGCGCACGATTGTTCCAACGATGCCGACAGCTGTCACGCGGTCTCCTTGTTTCATGGAGTTTCTTTTTTCATCTAGCGCCTTTCTTCTTTTCTGCTCTGGACGCACCATGGTAAAATAACAAAAGGCAATGGCCACTGCCACCATCACCATGGTCTGCCACATTCCGCTATCTCTTTGCGGCATGGGCTCAAGTCCATCTGCAGCAAAACTTAAGCTGCTAAATAGACTTTGGGCGCTTAAAAACACGTAAAACAATTTTTTCATTTTGAGCCTTCCTTGTTTAATACGACAATATTTTCAACATGCACAGTATGGGGAAACTGATCAACTGGCTGCACTTTCTCAATCTTATAACCAAAGGCAATTAATTCCTTCATATTTTCAGCTTGCGATGTCGGATTACAGGAAATATAAAGAAGCTTTGGGGCGCCAAGCAACTTGATTTGCTCTAAAGCCGCCGCATCTAGCCCACTTCTTGGAGGATCGACCATGACAACATCTGGCAAAGGATAAGTTCCATTTTTTTTAATACCCTCTATCACATCGCTTACGTTCCCTGTCAATATATGCACATTAGATAAACCATTATGTTTTGCATTCACCCTAGCGTCTAATGACGACTCAGGCGATATCTCAATTCCGACAACCACTTTTGCGTCCTTTGCGGCGCAAATCCCAAGAGTGCCTGTCCCACAGTATAGATCGTAAATGACACATCCTTTAGACATATTTAAACTCTGTAGGGCTATACTATACAATTTTTCAGCTTGTGCCGTATTTGGTTGGAAAAATGCAGAAGGACTTAAATAAAATTCAAACCGTTGCGACTGGACGTTGAGAATCTCTTTAATGCAATCTGGCCCGTGCAGTACCATCTCAAAAAATTGAGTCGCTTGGCCTTTAATCGCCTGTTGAATTCTCAACATAATAGAAAGAGTGCTTCCTTGCCCCTGCGGGGTTAAAGCTGATGAGACTTTTTCGACAAAAGTCTTAAGGTGCTGCTTTGATAGCGCATCTTCTGGGTTGCCAGACACAGTGAGCATCAAGCAACGATCGCCAGATCTCATCCCTTCCCGCACTGTCAATGTGCGCAGTGATCCCTTATTGAAATGGGGGTGATATGCCAAGAGATTAGACTCCTCCCACCATTGCCTTACCACTTTTAAAGATTCTGAAAACCAAGGATTGACGAGATGGCATTCAGTCAGATTCAATACCTTCCCGCGGCTTGAGTCCATAATAAGCCCAAGGTAGCGATTTCCTGCGAGATCGCTTGAAAAAGTATATTCCATCTTATTGCGATAGTGCCAAGGAGAATCACAAGGAACAATTGGCAAAACGATAACATCTGTAGGAAGAAAAGCTGAAAAAAGATGCTCGATCTCTTTTTGCTTGATATTGAGCTGCTCGGCATAAGACATCTGCTGAAGGCGACACCCCCCACACTGACCAAAATGGATACATCTTGGCTTTTCCCGATTTATAGAGGGGCTGATGATGTCGACAAGACGGCCAACCTTTATCCCCTTTTTTTTCTGAAAAATGGACGCCTTGACGACATCGCCAGGAATTGCAAAGGGAATTTCGATTTTCTTTGAAGGATCGGAAGGTAAAGTCAAACACCCGTGCCCTTTTTTAGAGAGCCGGGTAATCTGACCTTCAACTTCTTGTTGTAACTTGAGCTTTGTCATATTGCTAGCGCCTAATCTCACGCGATTAGACACTAGTGTCTAATGACATGTATACCGAACGTAATTCAAAATTTGGGAATTTGGCAAGGAGGCGGCACAAGTTTTTGTGTCTGTAGCGAGCGGCCATTGCCTGGAGGCAAGGCGCAAGCGAAGACAAAAAAATTGCAGCCAAGCCGACGAATGCCAAAAACCAATTTTTGAACCACGTTCGGTATAAACTATCTAAAAGATGCCTTTTTTACAGGAAGCTTAGCAGATGGTTTTTTAAAGGACAAGGAATGAGCATTAGAAGCTGGCTTATGATGTCCCTTTACATCTTTAACCGGCGCCTTTACTGCTGCCTTTGGAGCGACTTTTTTAGCTGATTTTGCATCAGCCTTTGGAGCAGCTTTTGCGGCTTTCTTAACGGGTTTTTTAGTTCCCTTTGTCGCTTTCTCATTTTTGATAGATTCTTTGCGGTATAGCTTTGCAAGCTTTTCAAGCTTTACTGTGCCTGTTCTAACGCGCTGAGAAGCTGCTTTGTTACCACCTTCTGATTTTGTCAAATCAAGCGTGACGTTGTGCAAAAGATCTTTTAAATGCTTGTATGTCTCTTTAAGTCCCATGTTGTTCTCCATAAATTTGTGGGTTTTTAATGACAGTTATTTGGATATTACCTTTGGATATATTGTGCAATATTTTTCTTGCATCATTTTTTTTTCTTTCTATTTTTGTCGCTTTTTTAGACCCTTATAATTCCACGAAACATTGCCCAAACATGTATAAAGACGCGTTTTTTGGATCAAATTTATAAAAGATACAAACCGATATTTTTATTCGTTCAAATCAAAGAAAAACGCACCTGCACCGCGCTCATTTTACACAAATCTGCTAAAAACACTCTTCTTTTTCATTAAAACGACAATTTAGGTTTGAATAAGTTGTAAATGTCGACAAAAACATGTTTAAAACATATCCACAGCTATATTTTTTCGAAATTGATTTAAATACCGCTTCCGCTTAAAATGACATCGCCATGTACATATCATTCTTTAGACATCTTCTTTTTCTACCTCTTTTTATTGCGCATGCCACATGCTTACATTCTTTTTCTATGAGCCTTGCTGAAGGCGACAAATGGTTTGATGCCGGTCTTTTTCCGGAGGCCATTAAGATCTATCAAAGTGAGATCGATCACAAAGACCCAAACGAAAATCTTTTTCCTTCTTCAGAAAAAGAGCTACTTAAACTCCGCCTTGCGCACTCCCACTTTGCATTAAAACAGTATGAAGCCTGCATTAAAGTGCTACAAGAAGTTGAGAAATCTGAAGACAAGCACTATTGGCTTGGAGTTTGCTACACAAGACTTAATGATCGCATCAAAGCTATAGAGATGCTTTCTCATTACCTGAAAAGTTGCTCTTCTGATAAGCGTTATATAGATGAAGCTCGCTTTGAACTTGCCAAAATTTTGTCTTTAGAAGGAAAATTAGAGCAATCTGCAATCCAATTTCAACAACTTACGACTTCTCCTAATGCTGATATTCAATTCTTATCCAAACTTTATCTTGGAAAAATCGACATCGCAAGCGGCCGTTACAAAAAGGCAAAAGCCTTTTTATCTTCCATTGTGGATAGTGCGGAAGACAATGCGTTAAACCATAAACACCTTCTGCATGAACTTCTGTTTTTGCAAGGTGTCGCCTCATTTAAACTGCAAAATTATCCTGAAAGCTACAAACTCTTTGAAAAGGCTTTGCCAGACCTCCTCAACACAAAAGATTGGCAAAATGTTGCCCTAAATTATCTGGGATGGTGCTGTGTATATCTTGGCCAAAAAAATCCACAAGACAAAGATCTTTGTAATAAGGCTATCACAATCTTCACGCAGCTTCTTAAAAATCGAAACGAAGAAGGGGATGTTTTAAATTTGGCTATCGCCTACCTTGCTTTCGCAAAATATGGTGAGGGAGATGACTATTACGCAAAAGCAAGATCTCTTTTGTCTCAAACAGATAGTCTACACTCTGATGACGCCAAAGCAAATGCTCTTATTCTTCAAGCCGAAGCCTTTCCCACACATGAAGAAAGGCTGCAACAATTTGATAAACTTATACAAAAGACAAATCAAGACGATCCATCACTTGCCTTTTTCTGGTATAGTCTCGGGAAAAACCACTACATGCATGCCAATAATGTAGCTCAAGAACTGGATCAAAAAAAACAATGGATGCAAAGGTCTGTCAATGCTTTAAAAAAAGCAGACGGGCTTAGTCACCCACCAACGGCAAATATTATCAAACTTTTAACTCTTGCCATAAGCGCGCCTAACACTCTTTCAAGTTACAAAGAGGCCTATGACTACCTCAGTGCAAAGTTAAACCTAAGAAAAGAAGTCGATCTTCATTATATGCAAGGGTATCTTGCAAGCCGCATGGTTGTACTGGGAGACTCTCAGTATTTTCAAATGGCTAAAGAGCAATTAGAAAAAGTGGCAAATGATGAGGACAACCCGAGCTCTCAAGAAGCGCTTGAAAATCTGGCTGCTATGTACTACGCATGTGGCAAATATGGCGATGCAGAAACGCTGTACCTAAAGTTTGCCTCGCTTTATCCAGATATCCCATCTGCTGGCGATGCTTGGTTTTTTGCAGCTTGCGCAGCGGATCAATTAAATCTAGATAGGGCTGTTGGTAAAGAAAGGCGCCGCAAGGCATTTGAATGTTATCCGGCCGCATCTAAAGCCAAAGAAGCCTGTTTCTCTTATTACACCTTTGCCGAATACCTTCAGGGCGATCGCGATGCGATTAAGCACTTACAGCTATTTTTAAAACTTTATCCAAACGCCCCTCAATCTCTTGAAGCCCATTACCTGATTGGCCTTGACTTTAAGCGCGATCGCAAAACGCCTGAGGGTAAGTGGATACGAAAAAAAAGTCTTACAGAAGCAATTGATGCCTTTCATCTAGTCGCATCCAAATTCGATGAAATGGCTAAACAAAACCTATTTGAAAATGGCGATCTTAACTATTATGTGGCTCTTGGCTACCAAGCGCATCTTGAAAGAGCGCAAACAACCCTTGCCATTGCCGATGAGTCGCAAGGGGCCAAACGGCAAATATACCTTGAATATGCCGAAGATGTCTTTAAGGAACTAATCGACCCTAAAAATCCTTATCTTGCAAAACTATTAACGGCTGAATCTAACCAAGATTTTCCTTTTCCATCCCTTTATGCGGAAAGTCTTTTTGGTCTTGCGAAGACGCACTTAAAAAGACAAAATGAAGCAGCAGCTGTTGCTGTCTTTACAAAAATGCTACAACGATACAAAGACGCAAAATTTGTAGATGGGTATTATCTTTGCAAAGTATGGAGTGAACTTGGAAAAATAGCCTTAAAAAAAGGTGACTTTTCTGTTGCACTTCAACACTTCATGGAAGCAAAACAAACGGGGAAAGAGATGAGTCTTCTTAGTACAGATGAAAGGCTGCAACTTCTTATCGATGAGAGCTTATGCCACCGCGGCCTTAAAGCCTATGATCTTGCCACTTTAATTTTATCTCAAGTCATCAACGACCCGGCCATCTCCTCTTTGCGTATACAGGCAATGTATTTAAGAGCTGAAAATTATGAAGAGCAAGGCAGATACGATTTAGCGAGAAAACAACTTGAGTCTATTATTAAAAAAGGGGGGCACTGGTCCAAAAAAGCCCAAGAAAAATTAGAAATATTGGTAAAACATGACTTGTAACTGTTTTTTTGCAAATCTATTGCAATCGACTTCGAATTGGAATGTGATCCTCCTAATCATTGGGGGCTGCTCACTTTTAAGCTTTACGATTTTCATCGAAAGGCTTTTGCACTTAAGAAAATCTGAAATCGATACAAACCTTTTTATTATCAAAATGAGGCAGGCCATTAAAGAAGGAAACATCGTCGACGCCATCCACACTTGTGAAGACACCAAGGGAGTTGTTGCAAATATCACAAAAGCAGGTCTCATGAAGCACGCAAGATCAAAAGAGCAAATCGAAAAAACCATGGAAATCGCCGGTCTCATTGAAATTGCGGGGCTTGAAAAAAATGCCAAATTGCTCTCTCTTATCGCCTATATTACCCCTTTGATTGGTTTACTTGGTACAGTCCTTGGCTTTATCCAAGCATTTTCTGAGATGAGAATGAGCGGACTTGTCGATATCTCTGCGACAAGGATTGGGGAAGCAATGGAATATGCACTTATCACAACTGCTGCAGGACTTGTCGTTGCGATCCCCTCAATCATTGCCTACAACTATATCGTCAGTAGAATTGAGGGCTTTTTATTAGAAATTCAGACAATTTCTTCCGAAATTGTGGAGCTGCTTACTGATAACCCCCAAGAATTTACCTACTAGATGAAATTCAAAACAAATCTGAAGACGACCAATAGCTTAATCGACATGACGCCTCTTGTCGACGTTATTTTTCTCATGTTGATCTTTTTTATCGTCACATCAAATATTTTACCCCTGAAATCGTTAAATATCGAAAGCCCCGTTTTAGATAGAAATTCAGCAGCTCTTACTACCCAAGTGGTGGTGATCATGGACGCACAAAATGTCATTTATGTCGGTTCAAAAAAGGCAATCATCGATTTGGCCTCCGTTAAAGAGCTGCTGCAAAAGGAAATTGCGCAAATCAAATTGCAGCATCCACAAATTTCTCCAACCGTTGTCTTAAGTGTAGATAGGCGCGTTGATTACGGCTCCTTCTTGCGCCTTTTTTCTATCGTTCAAGAACTTTCTGCTAGGTTAAGACTTGTCTATAAACCTGAAGACTCTGAAATGTTAGACTTATGATGATAAAATTACAGGGGTTAAACCTCTTATATGGCAAAGAAAGGCATTTCACTTCACCTTTGTTGCAGGCATGCGGAATTGCTTTTCTTTGCCACCTTCTATTTTTTTTGCTTTTTCAAGTCGTCCCTTTAAAATTACGCCTTAACGAAATTACATACCCCCCTATCCAAGTAGATGCCCAAAGTGATTTTAATCCAATCAATTTACATATCGATTTTAAAGCGCCACTTGCGCCCATTTCAAAGCTACCCAAAAGACCTATTGTGTTGCCTACTTTAAAGCTTTCTTCTGCTGATGTGCTTACTTCTCATATGGAAGATGAAAAAAACATTCTCGCCCTTACCGGATTTCAAACAACAGAAGAGGAAATCTATTTACCCACTGTGAAAATGAGTAAAAATCTCCCTCTTTCTCCTTTACAAGTCTACATAGCAGGCCCAATAGCTGAATATTACGAACTTCAAGGCGAAGTCACATTTGATAACGCGATCTCGACTCATGAACACCAAAAAGAGCAAAGAGCGATCTTTCGCGTAATGATAAAAAAACAAACAGGAAAAATCTTTTGGTATGAGCCAATTGAACCTAGCAAAAGCGACTCTTTTAATCGCTTTGCAGAAAAATGCATACTGGATCTTCACTTTAGCAAGAGAAGCGATGCTTTAAATGTAAATGAAATTACCGATGGAATAATAGAGATTCACATAAGAGTATGATAGAGCTCACACAATCAACAGCATTATTGCTATATCTTGGATTTACCCTTGCCACCCTTCTTGGAGTATGGCTCTACAGCCACTATAAAACCAAGTCAAAAAAAGTTTTGCCGTTGGAAAAACAGCTACATATATGTGAATTTTGCCATTTTGCCTACCTCGATATCAATGCCAAGAAAATCACACAATGCCCGCAATGCAAGTCGTTTAACCAAGAAACGGTAGTTCGAGATGGCAAATTGATGTAAGATTTTGGGTTAGAATCGCTTCTCTTGGGGATCGACATTCCCAAGTGGTGAAGGCGATCCCCGAGAGAAGCGATTCTAACCCAAAATCTTACATCAATTTGCCGTCTCGGGCTGCCGTTTTTAGGTTCAACCTAGAAACGGCAGTTCGAGATGCTAAATTGGCGCAAGATCTTGAATTAGAATCACTTTGCAGTGGGGCGGGACATTCCCAAGTGGTGAAGGACCGCCCCACTGCAAATGATTCTGGTTCAAGAGATTCATGTCAAGTTAGCGTCTCGGGCTGCCGTTTCTAGGTTCAACCAACTCTCTTAAAGACTTCAACGATTTGGCCACTAACTGTGCGTTTAAAGACGCCTTCAATTACACGCCCCCGAGTATCTTCTAGCCTTTCAACTGTCTCTTTATCTGGATGAAGATAAGGACAGCGCTTCCAATTCTTACAGTTTTTTGTATATCGACAATTGTTTGTTTTATATTGAGGGGGCCTTTCAAAAACATTAGCCGTGTGGTGCTCCCCAAGCTGGTCTAAAAGCGATACCTGTATAATTTGCCTACCAATTGCATCTATAGGTGCTGAGTCTATATAAGGGTGCTTTGGATAGACAAAAGCCCCTTTAAATCGTTCATCGCATTCTTCATGATAGATTCCGACTGGAGCCCTTGTTAGAGTGTCAAAGCAAACCGTAATCCCAGCTCCTGAAAGGGCAAAACTACATACACTCATTTTATCCACCATTTAATTTAAATAACGCGATTTTCTATATAAATTCAATCAAACATGAAATATATACACATAAAAAATTAAACTCAACAAAAAAAATCGATCTAAAAAATATTTTGAGGTTGTTTGGGTATATAGACTTCTTTCGAAACTACAATCTCGTGCCTCTGCCCGCACTTTCCCGATTAAACTTTAGATGAAAAGGTGAGATTTTACCGTTTAGGTTCATGCGGGGCTGCTGCTTTTAGACTCTGTCTTCCTCTCTTATAAATCATTTTTCTATGAAAAGATGGCTAGATTTTACGCTTACGGTTCATCACCAAAAGTAAAGGCATAGGCGGAAACGCCATCGGGTGTTATTAAGGATACTTTATGACGACCATACTCACCTTTGAGGTTTAGAACATCGTATTTACGAGGTTCATGCACTATAAGGCGTCCTTGATCATTCATATCAGCAGTATAGTACTTATGGGGTAGGGGTAAGTCATCTAAGAGCACTGTGACAGCCTGAGCTGTTGGAGAGTCCATGACGAGATAAACTTGAGAGGCGATAAAATTTAACTCTAATGCACTTGTGCGGCTTTTCGAAGTGATTTTGTCTTGATCAGCCAACCAATTTCCCTTCAATCCGACGCGATTTTCTTCAAGCGGCGGTTGATAAGTATAGGAAATCGTCTTTTGCGGGACAAGAGAAAGACCTGGTTTATAGTGCTCACCTCGAAAGGTTCCCAAATAGGTCTCTGGAGTAGTTGTCCGGGATCGATTCAGCTTATCTTTTGCAGCAATGGGAAGCATCCCCAAGAGATTGCGAATGGCATTTTCAGTCTCCATATAGCCGCCCTCTCCAAAGTGCGCTTGCCTCACAATGCCTTTTTGATCGATGAGGTAATGAGCTGGCCAATAATGGTTGCCAAATGCTTGCCATGTTTTGTATGCATTATCTAATGCAACAGGATAATGAAGATGAAAACGCAAAGTGGCTTTCTTGACATGACTTACGTCTTTTTCGAACTCAAATTCAGGAGTGTGAATCCCAATGATGACAAGTCCTTTGTCTTTGTATTTATCATACCAGCTTGTCAAATAGGGCAAAGTGCGAATACAATTGATGCAACTGTAGGTCCAAAAATCGATTAAGACGACTTTGCCTTTCAGTTCCCCGATTGTCAAGGGGGCGCTGTTGATCCAATTGGTGAGGCCTGTAAGTTTCGGAGCTGGAGTTATATTAGGTAACTCCATCCCTTGCTCTTTCTTCAATGCCTCAATATTTGACTCAAAAAAAGGGGATATGGGTCTTAGCTTACTTAGCTCTTTCTCAACGCTTGCATGATTTTCAATTTGAAAGGAAGGGATGTATTGGATGGCAAATTGCTGCAGCACAACCTCTAAATTAAAAAACAATCCAACAGCCGTTAGCATCATCAGAGCGCCAAAAAGCTTTTTGATTTGCTCGGTGTGTCTGGCTAAGGAGGGAATCATTGTTAAAGTTCGTCTTCCTCCATAAGCAATTAAAAATAAAGGGATTCCAGTTCCTAAGCTATAGGTTACAGTTAATAAGACCACCTCAGTGGTGACTTGTTGGGTGGCAACAAGCGTAGTCACTGCGGCTAAAATGGGTCCAGCGCAGGGGGTCCAGACAAGCCCTAGCGCAGATCCAAGTAACAACCCTCCAGCAAATCCTGAACTTTTCTTTCTCCCTTGCAGTTGAGAGCCCAAATTACCTATAGAGGAGGTGGCAAAAGCAAAGCGATCGCTTATATAAGGAAATAGCATCACTATTCCAAATATGCCGATCGTGATGATTGCGATGTAGCGCAATAAGCTAGCTGATAGGCCTAAAAAACGTACAAAAAAGGTCAGAGCCAGAGTAAAAAAGGCAAAACTGAGCACCAAGCCAACGATCACACCAAGAGGTCTATAGCGACCTTTGCCAATACCTGCCGACAAAATAGCTGGAAGTAAAGGAAGCACACAAGGGGATAAAACGGTGACAATTCCAGCTAAAAATG
>JABDAE010000096.1 GCA_013289325.1 Chlamydiota bacterium | reverse complement strand
AATGTGAGCATACCGTTTTTGACCAGATAAAATTGCCAGCAAAAGCGTTCCCAAAACATCTTCTTTTGACGGGGCATTAGGGCTGTTGTAATGAAGAGGACAATCCTTCACCCAGGGTGCGAATAACTGACATGTTTTTAGAAATTGTGCAAAGAAGACCAATTGACCAATTGGAGTAATCGGTGCTTGCTCATCCCATTCAACATGGACCAATCCTGCGAATGTATCGCACTGAACTTTTTCGATAGATTCTTTAAGGTTTTGTGCATTCGATTCTGAATTTGATAGCTCACCCATTGGGTGAGTGGTAAGAGGGGTGCGATCGTCTTCCATAACATCCTTGTGTTGTAGCAATTATGAAAGAAAATTATATCAGAATCGGTGTTTAACTGCCGTTTTTAGGATCATCAAGTTTAGGCATAGGGGAGATGGCATATACATGTAGAACAAATTTTGAGAGGTTTCTTTGCAGGGAAGAAAATTATAATTACAAACGCTTTTGAAAAGAAAAAGGATGAATGATCACCCGGCGAGAAGAAAAAGTCGCTAATTAGCCAAAAGGTTTATGAAACGAGGGTGTAAGAAGGGGGAGATGATGGATAATGAGAGAAGTGTTTCGACTTATGAGAGACTCAGCTAAGAAAATACCGAATTTAACACATATCCATTAGCCCATAGAGGTAAATTTCTTCATGGCTTGTGTCGGCCTTACAGGTCTCTATCAACTGGTTATGTCTACCTAGGCCTCACGGCCTAGGCTGTCATATGAAGGGCTTTTTAGCCCTGGTAGCTTGTAGTCAGCATCATAAGAAACATATAAAGTATAGGTTGCTCCATTAAACAAAAATGGCAGTTGTAGCTCTCGCCGCAACTGCCTAAATTTTAAAGACTCCGGATGAAGGATTCGAACCTACGACCAATGGATTAACAGTCCACTGCTCTACCGCTGAGCTAATCCGGAATAAGAAGCCATCATCTTAGATGAAGCAGATGTTTTTTTGCAAACATTTTTTCATGTGTCAGCAAATTTAAAAAAAATGCCTCAATTGACGCAATTGATTCTGTTTTGCTACAATCCAAGGATGACCCTAAAAACGGCCCTTGAAGACGCAACCTCAATAACACATTTTATTTGAAAGCAACATGACTAAACAAAAGAGCGAAACATTAATTATCGTCACAGGAGGAGCCGGATTCATCGGCTCTTCAGTGATTAAATGCCTAAATGATAAAGGGATCACTAATATTTTAGTCGTCGACAATCTAGGCACAAGCCAAAAGTGGAAAAATCTTGTCGGCAAGCACTTTGCCGACATCATCGATAAATCGCAACTCTTTGATTGGCTTGCAAGCAATAAAGAAAGGGTAGAAGCTTTTATTCATCTTGGCGCATGCTCTAGCACCGTTGAAACTGACGCAAGCTATCTTTTGGAAAATAATTACCGCTACAGCGTAAAACTTGCCGAATTTGCCTTTACTCACGGCAAAAGGTTCATCTACGCCTCATCAGCTGCGACTTACGGCGATGGCGCGCAAGGGTTTGTAGATGACGAAGATAGATTAGATGAGTTAGCCCCCCTTAATATGTACGGCTACTCTAAACACCTATTCGATCTTTGGCTTAAAAGACAAGGCGCTTTGCATCAAGCTGTTGGACTTAAATACTTCAACGTCTTTGGACCTAACGAATTTCATAAAGGGCGCATGGCATCTGCCATCATGCATATTTTGCCAACAGCCCAAAAAGAGGGCGTGATCAGGCTCTTTAAGTCAAGTTCTCCAAAAGAATTTGCCGATGGAGAACAAAAAAGAGATTTTATCTACGTCAAAGACGCCGCCAAAATGACAATAGAATTTCTCAACAACAAGGCTTGTGGCATCTACAACGTAGGTTCAGGGATTGCAGGGTCGTGGAATGAGGTGGCACAAGGCGTTTTTAAAGCCATTAAAACTCCTCCTAAAATTCAATATATCGACATGCCAGCAGATCTTTTGGGCAAATATCAAAACTACACGCGCGCCGATATGCAAAAGACGAAAAAGGCTTTAGGAGATGTGGCCAATTGCTGGCCCTTGCAAGAGTCGGTTGTTGATTATGTTTCTAACTATCTAATTTCGAGCCAATCGTGGTAAAACTTGTCAATACACTCGCTAAATTAAAAAGATGTAAAATTCTGGTCATAGGCGATCTTATGCTAGATGCCTACACCATTGGAAAGGCCTCTCGAATTTCGCCTGAAGCACCTGTTGCAGTGGTGCGAGTTATCCATGAAGAGACAAAGGCAGGAGGCGCTGGAAATGTCGCGCTAAACCTCATATCCCTTGGATTAGATGTGGCCATCTTAGGGCGCATTGGCACCGATGACGCAGGAGAGGTGCTTAAAAAGATTTTAAGAGAAGAAAAAATAGACGTAACGTCGTTAGTCGCACAGCCAAATTATAAGACGCCCATTAAAAATAGAATCATCGCCGACAATCAGCAAATAGTGCGGATTGATCGCGAACAAGAAGCGCCTTTGTCCAAAGAAATTGAAGAACAAGTGATAGCTTCCTTTTCACTTCTTTTTGAAGGTGTGGCAGCTGTTGCAATCTCTGATTATGGAAAAGGATTTTTAACAAATGCACTTCTTCAACAGATAATGCAAGAGGCCATCTCTTTAAATATCCCCGTTATCACTGACCCTAAGGGAGTCGATTTCTCTAAATACCGCGGCACGACAATTATTAAACCCAACCTTTCGGAAAGCTATGCAGCCTCAGGAATGCCAAAAGATGCTTCTTTAGATAGAGTCGCAGAGGCTATTTTAGCTAAAACAGATGCTCAAACTGTTCTCATCACGCGCTCTGAAGCAGGGATTTCCATCTTTCAAAATGAAGAACAAAGGATCGATTGTCCCGTCTCAATTAGGCAAATTAGAGATGTGACAGGAGCTGGTGACACCGTCTTAGCTGTGATCACATGCGCCATTGCCTGCGGTGTTGAAATTCAAGAAGCAGCAGAACTCTCAAATGTCGCTGCAGGCATTGCCATCGAAAGACCCGGATGCGCGAGAATTTCAATTGCCGATATGGCAGAAAGGCTTCTTGATGGGGATGTGATTACAAAAGTATTTGATGAAAAAAATATTTTTGCCCTCATGAAGATGTTAGAATCTTCGTCTTATGTGGTTTTAGATCTATCTGCTGAAGTTGATATCACCCTTAACACCTTTAGAGCCATTCAAACCCTTGCCAACCTAGAAAATCTTAAAGTGGTAATCTATTTGCAAAAGGAGATGAGTGGTTTAAATCTTATTCAGTTTCTCTCATCCCTTCACGAGGTGAAATATATCGTTCAGCAAAACGAAAGCTTAAATCGTCTTTATCAAAAAATGCCTCCAAATGAAGTCTATACAATCCAGGAGGGAGCGCTTGCTAAAATGTCTTCAACCATGGAAGTTGTCACTTTATGACAAGTGGAACAAGCAGGGCGTCTTCACCCTCTTTACCTCTAGAAAAAGGGGGTAAATGGCAATATGTGCCTACTCAAGAGAAACGCAATGCCCTCTTTAAACGGCAAGACGTGGCAGCGGTCATGCGCGCTTATTTTGAGCAACCTTTGGATACTAAGCTTAACGATTGCACAGGGGAAGTGGAGTTTGTAAAAGATGTTCTCACCAAGAAATTGTTTGTAAAGGGGATTGAATTTTCTCAAAATGGAAAGCCTACCATAGATCCAAGAGTTCAGCTTCTTGTCGCGCAACACCTCATGTTAGCCAAAGATTTTTACTCCGAAGATGATGTAAAAAGGTTACAAACAACTCTTCTTAAAGAATTTCCTTTTGCTGAACATTTAGAAACCTTTAATGCAGTTTTAAACAAGGGATATCGTTCCGAGCTTGCGCAAAAAATAGCAAGACACGTCTCTTCCATGTTTCATGAGCATGGCGTCCTTTTGATAGTGTCAGATGAGAATAAAGAGCACACCCTTCTATATGGACCTCAAAGGGATAAAATAAAAGTTGAGTATAAATATCACGTCACGGCAGTCGAAAACAATTATACAAAACAACGACTAGTACTTGATGCTAAAATCACAGTTATCTATTCATCATACTTAAGTGGTAAAGGAATAAATGTTTTGCAGATTGAATGCAGCCCTTTAGCTGAGCGTTTATTTCAAAAGATCACTAAAGCTAATCAAAGAGAAGAAAAGGACACCTCATTTGCATTTGCGCTTGCTGAATTTGAGCAGTTAATTCATGTCGATCTTTTTTCTGCTCTTCAAGAGTCTTTGGATGCAGGGTATAATATATTAATAAAATGTATATTCGCCTATCTAGATTTAGACAAGAGGTTTCCAGGGTATTTTGATGAAGGGAACATCAATAAGATGTTTGCACCTGTGGCTCTCAATGGACAAGTCTTAAGATGTAAAAGCCAGATGGATTTGTCGACAGATAACACGCATAGTTTAGCTCTTCCAAAGCAATGCGTAAGTGATAGGAAACGCTCTTTATACCCTCCTAATGTGGAAGCAGATGAGTATAATGGAGCAGAGCAGCTTTTTGAAGTCGTTGGCAGAATACATGCTAAATATGAATTGATGCGTTTAGAAGAATTTACGCGTCTTGATGCAGAGCCTGAGTGCATTGCATTGATTGTGCAAATGTCTCATGTGATCGGCCCCTTTTTGCCGCTGTTAAAAGGGATGGTAAATAAAAGCTTTCCAACTGATCATCCCTCACTTGTTCCCTACTCCAAAGCTCTTAATCGCCTCCTTTTAACTAGGTACCCGAAATTTATCGATTATACTCTTAAGTATAAGTTCAAAAAGATAACGGCAGAAAATCTTGAAGAATTTATCTCCCATCTTCAATTTCTTCAAGAGATCATCAGCCAAGGTGAATTACATGTAAGTCATCTATTATTCCACATCGGGGCATTTTTGCAGATGATCCCTATATGGCGCGAATCTGAAGATATTTGTCATAAAGAAATTTTTGAACACCTTGCATTTTGCTACGCAAACTGCCCTTTATCAAGTGCTGTACAACTAGTTGAAAAGCACTGGATTTTGTGCATACTGCATCCGACTCAAGAAATGCGCCGCCAGGAGATGATCGAGTTACTCTTTCCCCTTTTTTTTCGTTACTACGTAGTGATTTGCTTATATGACGATAAAGAAGAGGCTAAATTAAGAGAACTTAAAGACCTTATCGAACTTATCAAAACCCCTGATAAGGATCCTCATGATGCCTTAGCTCTCGGAGAGTGGGTGAGTGCAAGTGAGGTTGAGGCATTTGATCTATTTTTAAAGCTAACGCAAGATGGCTTTACGGCGTTTATGCAAGAGCTGTCTACAGATGAGAGTCTAGCGCGTCTTAGGTTTTCAAATAAGATTGCCACTATCATCCCACGTTTTTTTGCTCCTTCTGATAGTCTTAATCAAAGAAAAATTGCAGCCGAAACTCTTGTCACCGCCTTAACAGAGGATCTTGTTCAAGATCAGATATTTACAAACGACTATGCAAATCTCCTTGTTTTAGGCGGCTATGTCAGTTTGCCTGCTCACCAAACGAAATGGAAAGAACTTATTGACTCTGCAAGTACTCGTCACCCTGTACTCTTTCAACAAGCATTTGAGACAACGCGCAATAGTTTTTCTAGCGAGTTCACCTACCCTAATTCTGTGAATCTTAAAAAACTTGCGGCATTACGATCTCCAACCATGATCCCTGACGATATGTATGCGGCCTTTGAAGAAAAATTAACAGATGGAATTAGGGAAGAAATTCAAGATGTCTTAGATAGGATTCCTTTAGAATCTCTTGAAAGCGAGCTACTTTCAATATTTCCTCCGATTCATGAGGATGATGAGGGAAGGGCGCTTGAACTTTTTGTGATGTATACGGTTGCATCTTGTATCAAGTTTTTCGACAATACAAGCCCTGCTGCTTTTCTCTTGCACTTTGATGATTATTGTTCCAATAACCCTATATATTTAACATATTTCGATACCTTGTGCGAGGGGATCTCTCATGCGATAGAGATTATTTTAAGTGATAGAAGCGAAGAAACTATCCCCTCGGTTTTAAATAAGCTAAGGGCGCTCACAAAATTGCATTGCCATTTAAAGCTAAAAAAGAATTTCCCCAATGAATTCGATAATCGCTTTAAAGAGTACAAAATCGAACTTCAAAAGCGCCTTTTAACACTTGTGCAAGAAAGTTTTGAAAAACCTCAGCAGGATGTGCAAAAAGAACAAGCTTCATCATCCTCTTTTACATTGTCCTCTCTTGATTATAGGCAGCTATTTGAGCTTTATTCTACGGTTAAAACATATCTGCAAGAAACCGCAAAAGAGGAAAAAAATAGTAATCATCCCCATTGCCAATTGCTAAATTACCTTCAAAAGTCTCTCTCCATTGTCTAAAGCTTCTTGCCGTAAATTTTAAATTTTAGATTGCCATATATTTTGTGTATGAGGTAAAAGGAATTTTTACTTTAAACTACAGGGAGTTATCTCATGGCAGATAGTACAGGACCAAACGAGTCGGACCAAAAGCAAGCGGTTCAACAAGAGCAAAGTCAAGAGGGGGGCTTAAGTGCACGCCTTACGCAATGGATTGCCTTTACGATTACCTTAATGGCCATTGCCACATCTTTTACTTCATCGGCTTCTGGGAACGCCAACGGCGATATCGTGAACCTTACACATACCGAAACCAACAAATGGGCATACTTTCAGGCTAAAAGCATGAAAGAGCAAATTTTTAATACAAAGCAGCTTTTACTCGAGGTAGAAGCAAAAAATGTCAAAACTCCTGAAGCTAAGTCATATATCGAGTCGATGCTTAGTAAGTCAAAAGAAGAGGTGACAAGATTTCAACAAGAGAAAAAGGCGTTGCAAGCAGAGGTGGATAAGCTGCACGCTGACGTCAAAACATCAGAGTTTAAGGCCTACTACTTTGGCATCGGTTTACAGCTTCTTCAGATTGGAATTTTATGTGCATCAGTTGGCGCCCTCTTTGCATTTGTTTGGCTTTGGAGAGTGGGCCTTGTCTTTGCAGTTGTTGGCTTTTTAAATTCATTAAATGGTTGGTATTCACTATGGGGGGCGGGGTAGTTGAGAAACTTACCTTTCAGATATACACTCAAGACTTAAAATGTAAGGAACTAATAAAATGGCAAATGAAACAAAAGAAAATACGAACCCCCGCACGATCGATGAACTTTTAAAAAGCAAACTCGTGCAATTGATTGCGTTAACGACAACAGTCTTTGCAGTGATTGCAGCGATTTCCTCGGCAGTCAATACTAATGTCACGACGGAAAGCGGCGTTTTAACGGAAAAGCAAAATAACGGATGGTCCTACTATCAAGCAAAAAGCATCAAAGGATACCTCTATCAGCTTCAAGCAGATATTTTGGCTTTAGAAGATATCAAAGCAGAGAGCAAAGAGGCAAAAGCTGAGATTGCCAAATTGATGGCACCCGTTAAGCAAAAACTAACGACGTATGAAAGTGAAAAAGATGCGATCAAAGCAGATATCGAAAAGATGGATGTACGGATCAAAGTGTTAGAGAAGCGAAGCAGCAATTTTGGGACGGGTCTATTAAACTTTGAAATTGCGATCGTTTTAGTGTCGGTTGGCGCTATATTTAGCATGACAGCTCTTTGGCTTTTAGGCCTTGGCCTTGGCCTTGTTGGGGCGGCGTATATAGTAAACGGATATCTTGCGTTTTTTTAAGGAATTAATATGAAAAAAGAGATCAAAAGGGTCGTCGTCACTGGAGGCGCAGGCGCTATTGCTTATAACTTGTTGTTTTTGATAGGCGAGGGCGATTTGTTTGGAAAAGAGCAACCAATAGCTTTGCATATTCTGGAGATTCCAGAGCTTATTAAAGTCGCTGAAGGCGTTAAGATGGAGCTTGAAGATTGCCTTTTCCCATTACTTAAAGAGATTCATATTGGATCCGATCCTTTTGAAATGTTTAAAGACGCAGATGTTGCCATCTTAGTCGGCGCAAAACCAAGAACTCTTGGAATGGAAAGGGGCGATCTTTTGGCAAGCAATGCTAAAATATTTATAGAGCATGGCAAAGCTTTAGATGCTGTTGCAAAGCGCAACGTTTTGGTCTTTGTTGTGGGAAATCCTTGTAATACCAATTGTCTTATCACTTTAAATAATGCCCCAAGCTTACCTAAGAGCAATTTTCATGCGATGACGCGCCTAGATCACAATAGAGCGATTCACCTCTTGGCAAAAAAAGCCAAGGTCGAAGTTACGGACATTATGCAAATGACGATTTGGGGCAATCACTCTTCAACGCAAGTGGCAGACTATTCCAATGCGACAATTTGCGGAAAAAAAGCGATGGATGTAGTCAAGGACCGTCAATGGTTAGAAGGTGAGTTTATCCCTAAGATCCAGAAAAGGGGGGCTGAGGTGATTGCGTGCCGAGGTAAGTCCTCTGCTGCATCGGCAGCTGTTGCCATCGTCCTTGCTGTGCAAGATTTAACCACGCCAACAAAAAGTGGGCAATGGTACTCCTCTGCGATGTTTAGCGAGGGCAACCCATATGAAATAGATCAAGGGCTTATCTTTTCATTTCCTTGCAGAACTCTTCTTGATGGATCTTTTGAAATTATAAAGGGTTTATCTATTGACCCTTTTATTTTGGAGAAAATTAAGCTCTCCGAAAAAGAGCTCATTGAAGAAAGAGCGCTAGTTCAAAACAACTGCTTAAAGGTTTAAGAATATGGGCGCTGAAAATATTAACGATGTGTTGTTCGAAATAAAAAAACAACATTTAGAAACGGGCCTACGCGGCTTTCCCGTCGGCTATTGTACGACATCAAAGGTCGATCCTGAAAAAGGGTTATACTACATGGAAAGGCCGGTGAGTGAGTTAATCCAGCATGAGCCAATTGAAGTGATCTACCTTTTATACCATGGAAAAGCCCCAAGTCAAGAAGAGGCTAAACAATTTGCTTTAGATCTTCAAAAAAGAGCTACTTGCTCGCCAAAACTTCTTGATTTGATCCGCTCCCTCCCAAGGGAAGGGCATCCGATGAAGCTCTTTTCTACCGCTTTACTTTTAGCTGGCATGCTTAAAGAAAAAAATGACATTAAAGGGGCAGATTATAGAGAAGATTGCTTAAATATCATCGCACAAGTTCCTGAAATAGCGGCTACTGTGATTAACCACCACGCCGGTTGGAAAAACCATTCTTCACCTAAGTCTTCACTTGAGTATATCGAAAATTTCACAAGTCTGCTCAACGTGCCAAATGTCGATAAGGCTAAGCTTTGCAAGGTTTTAAAGCTTTTTAATATTCTTCACTATGACCATGGAGGGGGCAATTTATCTACATTCGTAGGAAAAGCTGTCGCCTCAAGCCGTGAAGATATGTATGGCTCCCTTGCAGCTGCAATGTGCGCGCTTGAAGGGCCTTTGCATGGGAAAGCCAACGAAGATGCATTGGTTTTTGTGAAAAAGGCTTTAAAAGATCTTGGTGAAAATGCAACAGTCAATGAGCTTGAAGGCTGGCTTAAAAAACAAATTGCAGAAGGGGCCATTCTTTTTGGTTTTGGACATGCAGTCTTGCGAGTTGAAGATAGCCGGGCGGCCATCCTTTATGGAGAAGCTAAGAGTGATTTTAGCAACTCTCCTGAAGTAAAAATGGCCCTTTTATTGCGCGAAGTGGGGCCAAAGGTGTTAAAAGAAAATCCCAAGATTTCAAACCCATATCCCAATGTCGATGCCATTTCAGGAAGTCTATTAACGGCTGCAGGATTTCCTTATCCTGAATATTTTACTGTTTTATTTGGTGTCTCTCGCGTTGTGGGGATTGCCATTCAAATCGTCTATGAAAGGTGCGTCGCAAGAGGGGGAAAAGGGCTTCCCATTGTCCGTCCAAAGTATATCTATAAATCTCCAATAGAACAAAAGATATGACCTTTTCTATGATTGAAGAGGCCTTTAATAGGGCCTTAAAATACTCCTTCGTCAAAAAAAAGCTGCTTTGCACCTTTTTAATGCTTGTGATGGTAGGTCTAATCTTTGTTTTTTTTCATGGCATTGCCCCCTTGGCGAGCAGTTGGGCTAAACTTGCTCTTCTGTTGATTCCCTATTTTCTATCTTCAGCTATTTTGCTTCCTGCAGGCATTGTCTTAATCCGCATCTACCATAGCGAGATTAAGGGTAAAAAAGTGGTCTATCGAGATATTGCGACAAAGTCGTTGGATTTGATGATGGCGGCCTCTTATCTTTTTCTTCCTCTGACGCTGCTTTTCATCTCCTTATGGATTGTTCTTGGCATTTTTGCTCTCTTGCAACAAACGAGTGGTTTTGGGGAAGTGATCGCAACCATTTTTGCTTTTTTCCCATTTCTTATTTCTTTTTTTATCGTTGTCTTGATAATTTTTCAATTTGCTGTATTTTTTGTCGCAACGCCACTTGCCGCTTTTTTAGGATTGGACAAAAAACCGCTGCTTAATGCCATTGTACTAAGAGTGAAAACCTCTTTATTTTCAAACGCATTTTTAGCAATATTATCGATAATCCCTTTAGTGATGACCATAAAAATTTTGATCGGATCATATCTTATGATGGGGATGACCTATGAATTAAAAGGATCGATGCTACAGCATATCATAGAACTTTTTTTTGTGATGCTGCCATGTGCAGCGCTGCTCACTCCTTCAGTCATTTTTTTCTTTAATTTTTCTGCAGAAGCGCAGACGATTGTGAGCAAACTGCATCCAGATCCGCAATAACAAGGGCGTTATGGGTTTTTGTTCCGACGTCTTGCACTGGGAAGTTAAGAGGCTCATAGCCACCTGTTAACACTTTTTTTAGTATAGAGGCTTTGGATTTTCCGATCACGTAAATTACAATATGGTGTGCGTTATTAATGCATGGGTAGGTCATGGTCATGCGCCATGTATTTTGCTCTTTGACAAAATTGGGGGTGACTAGGCGGTCTTGCACTGTAAGTCCTGCAGAGTTGGGAAAAAGGGAGGCTGTATGCCCATCTTCTCCCATGCCGAGCATTACAAGATCAAGCTTGCCATTTTCAACGCGCTTTAAAATTGCCTTTTCATACTCTTTGGCAGCGATATCAAGATCTACTCGATCTGCAGGCATACGGAAAATATTTTCCTTTGGAATAGGAAGATTTTGAAAACCAGCGTCCATGGCCATTTTGAAATTGCTGTCCGGATGGTTTGGGGGTACAGATCTTTCATCGCTCCAAAAAAGTAAGAGGCGGCCAAAG
>JABDAE010000095.1 GCA_013289325.1 Chlamydiota bacterium | reverse complement strand
AAATGGATTGGTCGCAAATAAAGAGAGTGAGGTTGTCATCATGAATTGGCTCTACAAGAGGTGCTGTTGCATAGAAGCACTAAAAAATACATCATATATCCCGTATTTGTCAAGACAAGTTGTTCTTTTTTCCAACATCTACAAGAGTATTTTATCAAATTGATTGACCCTAATAAGGCAATAAGTTCTGGACTTTTAATAACAACTAGTATAACATGAGTGTCACCTTAAATTTTGAATTTGGTAGTGATTATACCGAAATTATTTCAAAATTTGGTTTTTGGCTTTAGAGAAAGCCCCGGGGTTCGACGATCACAAAAGGGGTAGTATGAGGCAATACAACCCCTTTTGTGATCGATCGAACCGCGGGGCTTTCTCAAAGCCAAAAATCCAAATTTTGAAACACTTTCGGTATATACCGAAACCAATTTTCAAATCAATAATTAGGATAAGTGAATGCCAATATATTTGCAGGGTTATAAGCCCTTAAGGATATTTTTTTTTACATATTTAGCTCTTGGCTTCTTTGCGATTGCAAGTGCAAACACACCTTCTCAACCGGAAAATACGGCGGCAACTGAGGCTCTTTTTGCCGAGCAAGCTCAAGATCCGGTCGCCATTTCCCTTTTAAGTGAAGATACAACCATCATGCCGGGCCGCCCCTTTTGGCTAGCCGTGCAAGTCACAATCGATCCTTCATGGCATGCCTACTGGATAAATCCGGGCGATGCGGGGATAGCGCCTACACTCAATTGGAATCTACCTGATGGGTTTAAAATCGATACAATCCAATGGCCTACCCCTAAGCGCTTTTCTCTCTCTTCTATAGTCGGTTTTGGCTATGAAAATTCCTTTACTCTCCTTGTAAAAGTGATTCCCCCAAACGAGTTAAATTTAAAAACGGCTATGATAGATGGAAGCGTGCAATGGCTTGTCTGTTCCGATAGCGCTTGCCTTCCTGGAGAGTCGCAAGTCAAACTTTCCCTTAATGTCGAAAGCAAAAATCCGGAAGTAGTTAAAGAAAATGAGGCCCTTTTCATCCAAGCACGGGCAAACCTTCCTCGGAAAAACCAAAGCATCACAGCTAAGAGAAAAGACGATCTTATTGAAGTCACCTTTCAAGAGAAATCTTTCATCAAACACGCAGACTTTTATCCAGAAAACAGCGCTCATATCGACTATAAAACGCCCCCAGTCTTTAGCACATCGCCAAACAATCAGAAAGACTATACGCTGGTTTTAAAGGAAAAAAGTTCATCGCAACAGCTTAAAGGGATTCTTTGTCTAGAAACAGCTGAAGGTAAGAAAGCCTTTGATTTAAATTTAGCGCTAGAAAATAGCCCAAATGACACGGCAATTGCCTTAAACACCTCACCTTCCCACTCTATCAATAGCGACCTTTTTACACGGCCAAAAGCTAAACAAGAAGATAAAAGTTTTGAGTTTGAAGGGGGGCTAGCATTAGCCATTGCCCTTGCCTTCATCGGCGGTCTGATCTTAAACCTCATGCCATGCGTTTTACCTGTTATCTCATTTAAAGTGATGAGCTTTATTAAACTTGCTAATCAAAGCAGAAGACTCATCTTCCAACACGGCCTGGCCTTTACTGGAGGCGTATTGGTCTCGTTTTGGGTATTAGCCGCCCTTTTACTCTCTTTACAAGCTTACGGCAATGCTGTGGGATGGGGATTTCAGTTACAAGAGCCGCTTTTTGTCGCTTGTCTTGCGGCGCTAATCTTTGTTTTTGCACTTAGCCTCTTTGGTCTCTTTGAGATGGGCACATCGCTCATTGCAGCTGCAAGTCAAGCTGAAAGCAAAACAAAAGAAAAGGGCGCACTTTTGAGCTCCTTTTTTAGCGGTATCCTCGCAACAGCAGTGGCGACACCTTGCACGGGACCTTTTTTAGGCTCTGCGATCGGCTTTGCCGTGACCTTGCCGCCAGTGCAGGCGATGTCGATCTTCACATCCCTTGGCCTTGGAATGTCAATGCCCTACCTATTAATTGCGGCAAGTCCAAAGCTGCTTAAATTTTTACCAAAACCTGGGGCCTGGATGATCACCTTTAAAGAGGTCATGGGCTTTTTGATGATGGCCACAGTCCTATGGCTCCTCTTTGTCTTTGCGTCGCAGACGAGCTCTCTTGGAATTTCAGCTCTTCTCTTTGCTCTTTTTGCATTGAGCCTATCATCTTGGATCTTTGGCAAGTGGGGCTCAATTATCAATAAAAAAAGAGTGCGCCTAGTGGCGAGGTCTTTTGCCGCGATTGTCTTTATTTTTGCCGCCTATGTAATCGTCATCGCCTCAACTTCTTTTGTCGATGAACCCTCCCATAGCCATACAAAAATTGAGGGTGGAAATGAAATTGCCGATGCGTGGGAAGAGTTTTCCTTGCCAAGGCTACATGAGTTGCGCGCTAAGGGAACCCCTGTCTTTATCGACTTTACCTCTAAGTGGTGCCTAATTTGTCAAGCCAACCACCTCGTCTTATCGGTTGACCACGTCAAAGAGGCTTTTTTAAAGAAAGGAATCGTGAAAATGAAGGCCGACTGGACAAAAAGGGATGCCATCATCGCAGCAGAGCTTCGCAAATTTGGCAGAAACTCAGTACCTCTTTACGTCTATTATGATAAAGAAGATAGTCCCGCCATCTTGCCGCAGGTATTATCCCCTGAAGTTGTGCTAAGCTACATCCAAAAAGATGTGCTATAATCCTAGAAACGGCAGTTGGAGACGCAATGCGGTTTTTTAAACTTCTCTCGATATTACTCGTGATGGCCCTATCAAATGTAAGTCTTATGGCAGGTGAGGCTGCTGACATACTTTTGCCAAAAGATCCAGCGGCTCTGCTTCAAAATGAGCTTATCCGCCTTGATACCCTTATCGCATGCACACAAAAAAGCGTGGAAGAACAAAAAAAATTAAAGGTGCTCATTGTAGAATATAAAACCCTGCAAGAGCAACATTTGAAAAAACCACAAGATAACGCCCTTTTGCTCTTACTTGTAAAATCTGCAGATAAAGTCTTAAAAGCGATCCAAGAGGCCTATTTAATCAAAACATTTGACCCTGAATTTATTGAAGAGTTAAGCGTTTTATCGCGGCCGCTCAAGAAAAAAGCGGGTTAACAATGCCCGAACCAATCGTCTACTTTGATAGGGTCTTAAAAAAAAACTGCCATGAACGTGTGTATGGAGGGTGGGCGCTTAAATTTCTCTTAGGCAATTCTATCATCAGCAAATGCATTGGACGCCCCTTAAACCACTTCATTGCAAAAAATGCTAGCGCCTCTTGCCTTTACGGCAAACTCCAAAGTACGCGCTTCACAAAACAAAAAATTGTGCCGTTCATCAAAAAATTTCAATTAGACCCATCCGAATTTGAAAAAGAGCCTTCCCAATTTACCTCTTTTAACGACTTTTTTATTCGCAAGCTAAAGAAAGAGGCAAGGCCAATTGACCTTAAGGAAAATACAGCCATCATTCCAGCTGATGGGCGCTATCTATTTTTTTCAGATATCGATCAAGTCGACGGCTTTTTGGTGAAGGGGAAAAAGTTTGACTTAAAGACTCTTTTGCAAAGTGAACATTTAAGCCGTACATACAAACACGCAAGTATGGCCATTGCGCGCCTTTGTCCCATGGATTACCATCGCTTCCATTTTCCATGCGATTGCACACCATCAGAAACAACGCTTATCAACGGCCCCTTATACTCTGTTAATCCAATGGCCTTGAGGCAAAACATCTCCATCTTCTCCGAGAATAAGCGCACGCTTTGTACACTTAATTCTACGCGATTTGGCGATATTCTCTTTTTAGAAATTGGGGCCACCTTCGTCGGCTCTATCCACGAGACCTATTCGCCAAACCAACCCGCTTTAAAAGGTAATGAGAAGGGATATTTCTCATTTGGTGGATCGTCCCTTATTCTCTTATTTCCTCCAGGGAGCATTGCGTTTGACAAAGACCTTCTTAAGGCAAGCCTTGAAGGCATTGAAATCAAGTGCCTGATGGGTCAATCGATGGGATCCTCATATCCATAAACTGTTGTGCGGTGATGGCAGTTTTCATGGCATCATCGATATCGGTCACATCTAGACTAAAGTCACATTGTTCAAATAAAACAGTATTTAGATTTACCCCTTTATTGGCCAGATATTCGATAAAAATAGCCACAGCATTTTCACCCGGCCGGTAATGACCGCTCTTATTATTAAATATCTTGAAGACACCGCCCTCTAAAAAGATTGTGCCAGCAAACAATCCATCGCCGGCTGATAAGAAGCTGGAGTGGCGGATTTTAGGGTTGTGGACATCTTTTTTGGATTTTTGAACGCCTGCTGCATAAAGTTGTCCTTCAGGACTTAAGACGACCATCATTGTTTTTGCATGCGTGATTGGCTTGCCAAATCTATCTACCATCACAGGTTGTCCATTTCCCCCCTCTTCGATACAAATATCAACGGCATAATCACTTTTATCTGCGATGTATAGCACGCTATCTGCCGGCATGATAGAGATCCCTTTTTCCTGTTTTTGCTCATTCCACCATATGTTGAATAAGAGGCTCCACTCTTCTAACGAAGCAACCTCTTGATGCTGATCAACAAATGGTTTAAAATAGGCTGCTTCCTCAACAAGAGGATGCTCAGGCAAGGCAACTTCAGGCCAATAGGTCCGCTGCACGGATATTTTTGGTTTCAAACTCCAGTTAATTTCCTCGATTTGTACCGAAATGAGTGTCTTTGATGAGATTTTCGATGGAGAAGACGTTGATGCAGAGATGGCACTAAGATCCAAATCGCTTAAGGTAAACTGCTGAAAAAGATTTCTCGCTGTGGGAGTCGACCCATTGGTTTTTGACTCGAAGTCCAATTTTCTTCTCTTACTTGTTCCATTGGCTCCACTCGAAATTCCGATGTCACCTTCCACAAAAGAATTATCGTCTGATCGTTCGAAGAGGTCTGCCATGTTCAATTTTCTTTTGCTCATCGGTGAGCTCGGAAGATCCGGAGAAGTTATGCTAGAAGAGCTGAAATCAAGTGACATGGCAACTGAGTGGACTCTATCTTTTGAAGATGCGTGCCTGCTGGATCCTCTGGTTACTGCGAATTCTCCCCTACCGAAGGGGGTATCTCCTTCCCTTACTGACAGTAAAGGGGAAGCGGGGGAAGGGCGACAAGATGAAGAAGCAGCCGAATAACAATTCATTTTTTACACCTACAGATAAGAAAATATTTTAATTAAAAAAATACATACTAAACATAAATCTATTTTTAAAAAACAGAAGCTACATATTACAATAATTAACTATTATTAGTAAACAGTAATTTAACAATAGTAAAATTTTAATTTTATTTATACAGAAAAAAATCTAAAAATGAAGGCGAAAAATTGACGTAATATTTTGATTTATAATCGTTTACAATGGAAATAGCCTTCCTCTTGAGGGAACTATTATCCATAAATATTTTATTATCCTAGAAACGGCAGTTCGAGATGGCAAATTAATGCAAGATCTTGAATTAGAATCACTTTGCAATGGGGTGGGACATTCCCAAATGGTGAAGGACCACCCCTTTGCAAATGATTCTGGTTCAAGAGATTGCGTTAAGTTGCCGTCTCTAACTGCCGTTTCTAGGATTATAGAAGCGGGAAGAATATTGATGGCTCATTCTAGCCCGAATTTACGAGTTAGAAAATGCAAGATGATGCAAGATTTTGATGCACAATCGTTTATATTGTCCGCGTATTTCCAGTTTTAGTCATTTATGCAAACACAAACGATTGTGCATCAAAATCTTGCATCTACATGCTTGAGGAGAATTAGATAATCTCACCGCTGTAAAAGGTCTTAAGCTCGCCACTACTTAAGATAATAGAGAGCGATCCGTCTGGATTGATCGCGTGAATTGTCCCTTCCCAAACTCTATTTCCTTCCGAAAACCTCACCTGTTTGAAGGGTAAGTGATACTTCTTAAAACAGGCAAGAAAAGAGGTAAAGCCGCATGCAAAAAAGAGATCCATGTTTTTGGCATACTCCTTTAAGATGTCTTGAATCACCTGCTCTAAGTCAAATTGATGCTTGGCCTCCACGCAAAGTGATGTTGCCGGCTGATTAATCTTTAATAAAAGGTTTAAAGGCATATTGACATTCAGCCCATAGCTTGTCATGAGGCAATATTTATCGTTAGCTTTGTGGGTAGATGCTAAAATCCCCCCCACTTTTTTTCTAGAGAGTAAAATGTCATTTGGCCATTTAAGCTCTGGCGTTAGCCCAAAAGACTCTAATGTTTTGGCAATCGATATCGCTAAGACTTGCGTGACATTGCAAATTGACTTTATTTGCGAAGAATCAATAAAAGAGCAAAATGTGGCGTATATATTTTGTCCGGGCGGCGAATGCCAGGGTCTATCATAGCGCCCCTTGCCATCGGTTTGCTCTTCCGCTGTCACAAGCGTTAATTTGCATGGGTCAAGAGTTTGGCAGTTTCGCTTTACCCACGCTATCGTCGAATCGATCGTCTCAAAGTGGCGCCTGTCAATTTCCATTTTTATGCCTTAAAGAGGAACTGGTCGATCGGGAAGAAATCCGTCAGCTTGCATCCTCCACATATTGGCGTAGTGCCCTTTTTTGTTTAAAAGTACTCCATGAGACCCATCTTCTATGATTTTACCTTTATCAAAGACCAAAATGCGATCCATTTTAGAAAGGGTGGATAGGCGGTGGGCAACCACAATCGTCGTGCTACCTGCCATGAGAGTTTCTAAACTATCTTGGATGTATTTTTCCGTCACCGAATCAAGGGCTGATGTCGCTTCATCGAGTAGGAGAATAGGCGCCTTTAATAACATGGCTCTTGCAATCGAAATTCTTTGCTTTTCTCCACCTGAAAGCTTTGCCCCTCTTTCCCCTACTAAAGACTGATAGCCACTTGCGCTATTTTTGATAAATGCATCGCAGTGGGCAAGCCTTGCCGCTTCCATTACCTCTTCATTTGAGGCCTCCACCCTCCCATAGCGGATATTTTCCTCAATAGAGCGGTGAAAGAGGTATGGGTCTTGGGGAATAAGCGTAATTTGCTTCCGAAGCGATTCTAATGTAATAGTGGCTATGTCTTGCCCATCGATAAGAATTTGCCCTTTTTCAAGAGAGAAAAAGCGAAGGATCAAATTGATAAAAGTCGATTTGCCAGCTCCAGAATATCCCACAAGCCCCACCTTTTCTCCTGCGGCAATATGCAAATTTTTATTGTGGAATATTTTTGTCTCTCCATAGCAAAATGTCACATCTTTAAAGACGATCTCACCTCTTGTGATGCAAAAATCTACAGCATTTGGAGAGTTGAGAATATCTTTAGGATCGTCCATCACTTTCAAAGCTTGTTTTGCAACGCCAAGTGATTGAAAAAATTCTGGCGCTTTATCTGCAATGCACCAAACGACCATGCATAAATTCCACATCGTATAAAAAATCTGCACAACTTCTGCTGTGGAAATTTTTCCATGCATCCAATATGAGATGATAAACGATACAAGGATGCTAAGCTCTACGGCAAGGGCTGCAGATAAAGAGGTAAACATTTTGACAGAGTAGCATTGCGCCACATAATTTGCCTTTTGCTCTTGTTCTTGAAAAGAGGCTATTCTTTGCTTTTCAAAAGGGAAGCGATAGAAAAGGTTTACAGCGAAGTTATTAGTTAAGCTATCGACAATTTTTCCAACTAGATCGCTTCTCACCTCGCCGTGAAGGTGAGAGTATGTGGAACATTTTAAAGTAAAAATCCAACAAAGGATAAAATGAACGACAATCCAAAGACTCACAACGAGGGCTAAAAGTCCGTTCATCTTTGAAAAAATGATAATCGTGAGTAAAGAGGTAAGGGCTGCTGGAATAAAAAGTATCGTGATATTGCGTAAAATGACCGTTGTCATGAGGACCATATCGCCAATTTTATTCGCAAGGCTGCCCGAAAAATGCGCGTTGAAATATTTAGGAGAATGGCATTGCACGTGATCAAACATCGCCATGCGAATATCTGCAGAAAGTTTTGGAATGGCTTTAGCTTGTAAAAAGTCCCTTAAGCGAAATAACCCTTCCATCAAAATCCACATGATGATGCCAAGTATTAAGAGAGTTTTTAAGTAAGGCCAAGCAGATAGGCGATCGCCATCATAATGGGCTAAGAGATCAAAGATCTTTCCAAGATAATAGGGCCAAAACAGCATCTCAAACGTCCACATCAAAGATAAAAGCAGTATGATGGCAAACGCTACGCGCTGTAATTTTACAAATTTCCAAATAAATGACGCTAAATTCACTTAAAGATCCCTCCTACTTGGCAATCTGCCGTGTCTAGGATAATAACTTGGGACATGATTGGGATATTGGAAATTGAAGACATGTTTTAACCTTAGTTAGGTTTACATTATCCCATTTTGAGGAGTTTATTTCCTTCCTTTTCGGGGTGGTTAATCCCATTTCCTATTGTTTTATAGATATAAAACAATGAAAATTGATTGAAAATAATCATACTTGTAGGTATAATCACATATTCACTTATCAATCGAAGGTTTTTCATGCTAGACGACTTAGATTACAAAATTCTTAAACACCTCGCCTCAAGCGGAAGGGCGACATGGTCGGATCTTGCTGCTATTTTAGGACTATCGGCCCCTTCTACAGCAGAAAGGGTAAAGCGCTTGGAAGAAAGAGGAGTTATTATGGGGTATGGCGCACATTTAAATCATAAATCTCTTGGGTTGTCTGTGACGGCATTTATTGCCCTATCGCTCTCTCACCCAAAACATATACCGCGCTTTTTAAAGGCGATTCATGAAATGGATGAGGTTCACGAATGTCATCATGTGGCAGGAGATGATGACTACCTGCTTAAGGTGCGATGCCAAGACACCGAATCGCTAGATATCTTATTAAATGCAAAGCTGAAAACAATTACAGGCGTTGCTAGAACCAAAACGACCATTGTTCTCTCCTCCGCCAAAGAGTCTGCAATCAATAGATTTAAATAGGTTATTATATGATTGAACTTCTTTTAAAGGGTCTCATCATCGGTGTATCAATTGCCATGCCGGTAGGTCCTATCGGACTTCTTTGCATGCGCAATGTCCTGAAAAGCGGGATTGCCGCCGGAATAGTGACAGGCCTTGGCGCCGCCTCGGCAGATACAATTTACGGCGCTTTGGCAGGATTTGGAATCAATGCAATCAGCTCTCTTTTAACAACGTATAGCGCATATATTCAAATAATAGGCGCTCTATTCTTGTGCTACCTTGGAGTGACCACTTTCTTTGCAAAGACAGATTTTTCAAACGGTAATGAAATACGCTCAAGATATGCTTACGCGTTTATATCGACATTTTTTCTAACGCTTACCAATCCCATGACAATCTTAAGCTTTGCCGGTATCTATGCCGGACTTGGAATGGGGCATGAAGCGGTACAACTTAAAGACGCCGGGCTGATGACGCTTGGAGTTTTTCTTGGCTCTTTTGCATGGTGGGTCATTCTCAGCTTCACGGTCTCATATTTTAGAGATAAATTGAGCGTGGGATTTTCTATGTGGCTAAATAAACTGTCCGGATCTCTCCTCTTTGGATTTGGAGTCCTTGCTATGGTAAGCTAAGGCGTTAACATCGTTTTACCTAATTCTTAAATCCGGCAACCCATTTAAATTTTGGCACCTTTACCTGGTTTGGTAAAAAATAGTTTGCATTCCTCAAAAAGGCTTGATATAGCTATACCGAAACACCACAAATTTGGAGGAAACAGTATGACAGCGATAGGAACAACACCAATCAATCCGGACTACGATAGTTTTAGCTTTGCCTATGGCAAAAAAGAATCTGGTTGCACTCAAGAAGAAGCAGTGGTGACTCTTTACTACTCTGATCCGCAATATCAGGAGGCAGGCCGTCGAAATTCTAAAGACGTCACAGCTACTGCTCCCGGCACATCAACTGATGCACAAACTAATCTGGGAGACCGTCGCAATTCTAAAGAGGCCAGATCAGTCACTGTTTCAGGCATGGAGTGGATGAAAGTCCATAGCGCCTGGATGGAGAAAAAATTTCCTGAGGTTTGCGATACTGAGGTTCTGCCGCTGCCACACGCAGTTTTGGCAGTAGTCGCCCCTACTTGTTACAAACTCATGGATCTTTTGAAAGTTGCACTTTTTCAACAGTTAGAAAATGACAAAATGACCGCCTTAAAAGAGCTAAATAAAGACAATGTATCGCCTTTAAGTAAGCGAAGACTTTCCTTGACGTTGAAAACAGTACCACTTGAAGTAAAATCCCCTAAAACAAGCAGCTTTCCTGAAGGCCCACTAAAAGTGCAAAAACAATTAGAATATTTGAGTGAGATGTCTTTATTACAACTTCTCCCTCATGAAAACATCGCAGACGACCCACATGCAAAAGAGTTGATTAATTGCATAGCCAATCTCGACATTGGCAAACTGAAGCTAAGTGAAGAAGCAGACACCACAAAAGCAAAAGATATATTTATCGCAGTCCATGAGATTTACTCAAAAGTGGTCAAGTATGTCCAGCAGATAGAAACACCGCAAACGCAACCGAAAGTATTGAATATAAGGGCAAAGATGATACCTGTTCTTAAATTGAACAAGACTGCTGAGGAAGCACCTATCTCTTTTTTTTATACTATTCAAGGTATGATTGAACAGCTTAAACTACAGCTGACACTATCTAAGGAAGCGCCAAGAAATTTCTTGCGATTAAAAATTAAGGGCTTATACCTAGATCAAGACCTCACCCGTTGCCTTCTCCAACATACAGTACAGTGTAAAGAAGAACTTGAGCGCCAAGAGGCTAAAGCAAAAGACCAATTATCTAGCCCAAGGGGACAATTGTTAAAGAGAATGGGCAGCAAAGAAAGACTCACATATGTTCCAGGCGATATCAAGCCCCCTAAGGCAGGCGAGCCACAAGTCGACACTGAAGTGTCACCAGGGGCAGCAAAGGCAGATGAAACACCGCCAGCAAGCCCAAAAGTAGCTTAAAGCGTTATCTGGCTTGCATCTCTTTGATGAGCTTTAACGCCATCAACGCAACAAGTCCAACGGCAAGAAGCAATATTGCCCAAAGTGCCCATATGCGCCATGCAATGGGCGCTTTGACTTTTTCAAGTGCAACCTTGCCCTTTATCTCTTGAGGCTCTCCCACTTGCGCCTCTACTTTGGCAAGCGTGCTCTCGTTAACAAGAGAGCTAATGTTGATTCCTGTTGAGGGTATGGAATTCAACAAAGCATTGCCGTAGGCGAGGATATAAGGAGCATCCTCTTGTGAAAGAAAGCGCACGGTATGTCTTTGCCATTTAAATTCAATGATGGGCGCTTTTTGAAATTTTATCTCCGGATCGCTTATTTCCACTTTCCAAAA
>JABDAE010000094.1 GCA_013289325.1 Chlamydiota bacterium | reverse complement strand
AACCAACTTACCCTTTCTTTAAATCTTGGGTGAGAGGAGAAAAATTCCCGGTCAGCGGTCTCAACGGCAAGTAGAGGTAATAATCCGACTAATGATCTTACCTTTAAAGGGATCGCCTTGCCATTTGGTGTTGCGATGACGTCGTAGAAAAAACCATCTTCCTCATCCCATAAGCTATAGCCCATCCCACCGCAATTGACCATCGCGCCGCCAATGCGAAGAAAGTGCTCAAAAAACTTGGAGGCCATATCTTCATAGACAGGGCTTTCCCGAGCAAGCTCTGTAGCCATCTTAATCATCACGATACAAAAAAACGCCATCCAAGCCGTTGCATCCGATTGAACGACATGCCCGCCGTCTGGTAGTGGATCACTTCTATTGAAAAGGCTTATGTTATCAAGACCAAGAAAGCCCCCTTGAAAGACGTTTCTTCCGGCCATATCCTTTCGATTAACCCACCAGGTAAAGTTGAGCAAAAGCTTATGGAAGATACCGCTTAAGAATTCAATATCGATAGCTCCATTGATATGTGCATCGATTTTATAGACGCGCCAAGCTGCCCATGCAAGGACTGGAGGGTTCGTGTCGCCAAAGGCCCACTCGTAGGCTGGCAGCTGTCCATTGGGGTGCATGTACCACTCCCTTGTCATTAAAATCAGCTGCCTTTTAGCAAAGTCGGGATCTATCAAAACAAAAGAGACGGTATGAAAGCAAAGATCCCAACTCGCATACCATGGAAATTCCCATTTGTCTGGCATCGATAGAATATCGAAATTAGTCAGATGTGCCCATTCACTATTGCGATCAGTTGGGGTTTTTCGCTGACAGGGAGGGAGGGGATCACCCTCTCTCCATTGCCTTACATCGTAGTAATAAAGCTGTTTTGTCCAAAGAAGGCCTGCAAAAGCTCTTCGTTGGACTTTCATTTCCTCACTTGTGATTTTGGTCTGGTGCAAACTATCGTAAAAGAGATCTGCTTCTTGCTTTCTATCTGCAAATGTCTGATCAAAGTTTAAAAAGGGATCACTTAAATTTTGCTTGGTGAGGCGCAAAGCTAAAGTGATGCTCTCTTGCGCTTGAATTGTCGTTTGATAGAGGAAAGCAGCTTTTGTCCCCACCATGGCAGGGTTAATTGCATGTGAGTCTTTATTGATGAGATATCGATGAAAGGCATCTTTGACAAATGGGGATTGATTTGGCTTGTCAAAGAGGAGTTTGTTGTTCGTAGAATTTTCAGTAAAGATGGCAACGGCTGGTTCTTTGACGTATAAATGGTAAATGCCAAGGGCCAGATGTTCAGCTTGAAGCGCTGAGGATAGGTTGCCAAGAGATGTTTTGACTTCAATGCTTGGGCGCTTGGGCACATCATTCATAGGGCCAGCTGGATAGCCAAAATCCCACGTATTTCTAAACCAAAGTGTCGGTAAAATCGTCAAAGGCGCTTTATTGCTGGCGCGGTTATGTGCTGTGATTTTGATTAAAATATCGTCTTCACTTATCTTAGCGTATTCTAAAAAGATATCAAAGTATTGGTTATCCTCGAATACTCCGGTATCTAATAAGTCGTATTCTTTGTCTAATACACCCCTTTTTTTATTTTCTTCAAGAAGTTTAAGGTATGGGAACTCTTGTTGAGGATACTTATACAGCATTTTCATATAGCTATGAGATGGTGTATTATCTAAATGATAATAACACTCTTTGACATCTTCGCCGTGATTGCCCTCTTTATTTGTCAAACCAAAGAATCGCTCTTTTAGGATCGGGTCTTTGCCATTCCAAAAGGCCGGCGCAAAGCAAAGGTATTGGCTGCGGTCTGAAATACCTCCTAGCCCATCTTCATTCCACCTGTAGGCTCTCATTCTCGACATGTCATGGGTAAAATATTCCCAAGGGTCTTCTGATTGACTGTAGTCTTCCCTAACAGTACCCCATGCTCTATCACTAAGATATGGCCCCCACTTTCTCCAGTCGGCCTGCTTTGTCTTATGTTGCAAGAGCCTTTCTCTTTCTTTTGTATTTTGCATAATCACTTGCTATTTTAAGATATATCGGTATAAATTTATCTTTATTATATAACGGCAGATAAAAGTAAATATGGAAAAAAGATATCACCGCTTAACAGAACAAGAGAAGCATGTCATTGAGCATAAGGGCACAGAAAGACCTCTTTCAGGGGAATATTATCAACAAAAAGCTCCCGGCGTATATGTGTGCAGGCGTTGCGATGCAAGGCTTTATTTATCTTCCGATAAATTTTCTTCTCACTGCGGCTGGCCAAGCTTTGATGATGAAGTGGAAGGGGCTGTTGAAAGGCATCGTGACGCCGATGGCATGCGAGAAGAGATCGTTTGTAAAAATTGCGGTGGCCATTTGGGGCATGTTTTTAAAGGCGAAGGGCTAACTTTAAAAAATGTCCGCCACTGCGTCAATTCGATATCCCTTCGCTTTATTCCCGCCGAAACTGAAAATCATATGCCTTATGCAATCCTTGCTGCTGGCTGCTTTTGGGGTGTTGAGTATTTAATGAAAAAGCTGCCCGGAGTGCTCCAAGTGACTTCTGGGTATACAGGTGGTACCTTGATAAGTCCCACTTATGAAGAAGTTTGCACGGGTAAAACTGGACAGGCAGAAGCTGTTCAAGTTGTCTTTGACCCCTCCATCATAAGCTATGAAAAGCTTCTTAAATTTTTCTTTGAGATCCACAATCCGGAAGAAATCAACCGACAAGGGCCAGATAGAGGAACTCAATATCGCTCTGCCATCTTTTATTTAACAAAAGAGCAAAAAGAGATTGCTGATTCGATAAAAAAGACTCTAACGCAAAAAGGGTTTAAGGTAGCCACGGAAATCACATTGGCAGGGCCCTTTTATAAAGCTGAAGAGTACCATCAAAGCTATTATGAAAAAACAGGAAGACAGCCTTACTGTCATATTTGGAATCCAAAATTTTAACCCATGATAGGGCTGAAGTGATGAATATTTTGAAAGGTAAATTAAAAGGTCTACAAGCTGTTTGCAATGAGCAAGGCATTATCACAGCTGCTGCGATGGATCAACGTGGATCGCTCCAAACAGCCATTGCAAAAGCAAAAGGGGTTAAGGTAGAGGAAGTCACGGCCGATATGCTTTCTGAATTTAAAACAATCGTGACAAAAGTGCTCACCCCTTATGCAAGCGCCATTTTGCTAGATCCAGAATATGGGCTACCAGCTGCAAAGCTTAGGTCTAAAAATGCAGGGCTGCTTCTCGCCTATGAAAAGACGGGATACGATACGACAGCTCCCGGAAGAATTCCGGACTTTATCGAAGGGTATAGCGCAAGGCGCCTTAAAGAAGAGGGGGCAGACTGCGTAAAAGTGCTTTTGTATTACACCCCCTTTGAAGAAAAAGCCGTCAATCAAAAAAAACATGATATCATTGAGGCAATAGGTAAGGAATGCGAGGATGAGGAGATCCCATTTTTTCTTGAATTAGTTGGCTACGATCCCAAAGGGGGCGATGCAAAAGATATTGCCTACGCAAAGAGCAAGCCCGATGTTGTCATTTTAGGGATGGAGGAGTTTTCAAAGGATAGGTATAGAGTCGATGTCTTAAAAGTTGAAATTCCAATCGATGTGAAGTTTTTAAAGGGGTCCATAGCATTTAATGGTAATGAGTACGCATATGACTTAGAGCAAGCAAAGGCGATATTTAAGAGGCAAGATGCGTGTACAAATAAGCCGTTTATTTATCTATCAGCTGGCGTTAGCGATGAAATTTTTAGAGAAAGTCTTAATCTGGCGATAAGCGCTTCTGTCGGCTTTTCAGGAGTGCTTTGTGGAAGAGCTACATGGAAAGATGGGATTGTGGTTTATGCGAAAGAGGGCGCAAAAGCTTTTCACGCTTGGATGCTGGATAGGGGAGTGAAAAATATCCAAGCGCTTAATGCTGTAGTGGAAAAGGGCGCTAAATCTATTCGATATATTGCATAATTCATGCGGATGTGTTTTGAAGATGACAGGCAACCATGTGATTGTCGGATGTTTCTTTAAGCAAGGGCTCCATTTCTTTACAAAGTGACATGGCTTTAGGGCATCTTGGGTGAAAGGGACATCCTCTAATCATAGCAAGAGGCGATGGAGGTTCGCCATTTATTATGTGAGAAAGTTTATTGCGCTCCTTAAAAATGTCTTGCGTTGGAATGGCGTCGATAAGCGCTTTGGTATAGGGGTGACAAGGGGATTTAAAGACTTCTTCCGCAGGCCCTTTTTCTACAATTTTTCCACAATACATGACGGCGATTTGATCAGATATTTGCCTGATTGCATGTAGATCGTGCGAGATAAATAAAAATCCCATTTGCCTTGTTTTTTTGAGATGGAGTAATAGTTGCATGATGTGCTGCTCAGTGCCAGGATCTAGGGCTGAAATCGGCTCATCGCATACGATGAACTCAGGATGTACGGCAAGCGCTCTTGCGATGGCTATTCTTTGCTTTTCCCCCCCGCTAAATTCGTGCGGGTAGCGATAAAGGGCATCTTTGGGTAAAGAGACAGCTCTTAAGAGCTCTTTAATAATCTCTAACTTTTCAGCCCCTTTTGCTAATCCGTGTATATCGATTCCTTCCCCAATAATTGCTGCCACTTGCATTTTTGGGTTAAGAGAGGAGTAAGGATTTTGAAACACGACTTGCATCTTTTGACGCACTTTAAGAAGGTCATTAGAAGATAGTCTATTGAGATCGCACCCATTAAAAAGCACTAGGCCATGGCTTGGGGGCGTAAGCCCTAAGAGGACCTTGCCAAGTGTGGATTTGCCGCAGCCCGATTCACCAGCTATGCCGAGTGTTTCTCCTTTTTCAATGCTTAAATTAATCGATTTTAGTGCGTAAGTAGATAGGCTTTTTGAGAAGAAAGTTTTATCAACATCGCAAAGTTGCAAAAGGGGAGTCGCAGGCCTTTTCATGGATCTCTCTTTGTATTAAAGAAAAAATCTTTCGCAGTGGTTGTCTCAATGATAGTGCCTCCCTGCATGACGGCTACGCGATCGGCAAGAGCTGCAACAGTGCTAAGATTATGGGTGATCAGCAACATACTCATTTTATGCTCTTTGATGAGATCGTGAAGAAGTTTTAAGATTTGGCCTTGAATTGTGACATCAAGCGCTGTTGTGGGTTCGTCGGCAATTAATAATTTTGGGTTGCAGATAAGCGCCATTGCGATCATGACGCGCTGTTTCATCCCACCACTTAGCTCAAATGGGTAGCAGTTGTACCTTTCCTTTGGATGATTAATCCCAACTTTATTAAGCCAATGCAATGTTGTTTCTTTTGCATGAGACCAAGAGATATTTTCATGACAAGAAAGCGTCTCAGCAATCTGTTTTCCGATTGTGATGCTAGGATTTAAAGAGGTCGATGGATCTTGAAAAATCATCCCGATTTTAGCGCCTCTAACCTTGCGAATTGCTTTGGAAGGCATAATGTCAAGGCGCTCGCCGTCAAACCAGATTTCGCCGTTTGTGACTTTGCACTGAGCGTTGAGAAGCTGCAAGATAGACATGGCAGCTGTTGTTTTGCCGCTTCCAGATCTTCCTATAAGAGCAAGCGTTTCCCCTTCTTCCACTTTTAAATTTACATTGAAGACAATTTCAACGCCATGAACGGCGATATGAAGATCGTTTATCGATAATTCTTTAGTTGAAGGTGGCATGTCAGAGGATTTTAAGGTTTTTCGCAATTATAAGCATTGTTTTTTTACACCCGCTAACTCCTTGTACCACTATACAGAAAGTAAAATTTGATTTTTGAAAATATGTCATTGACAATTATTTGATTTTATAGTATTATCAATACTTAATATTTAGTTTGTGTTTTTGAGTTTGTTTTTAATAATTATAAAAAAGGAGTTTTATATGACTTACGACGCAATGCAAGGTGCTGGTATGGCAAGGGGAACTGGATTAATATATCCTTCATTTTCTTCTGTTAATTACGATGCTGATATGGCATATGCGATGCACTTAAATGAGCAGCCAGGTTATCAAGGGGCAGCTGCTTATCCCCCGCCGCCTTCTTTCTATGGCCATGCTGTGCAATATAACGCACCAGCAAGAGCTGGAAATAGACCTGTTTGCTGCGCATTATGCAGCGCTGTAAAAAGCGTATCGACTAAGATCGAAAAGAGCTATCAGAGAGTAAAAAATTCTGAGTTTGTAAATCGCGTACAGGCAACAGCTACTTCTTTAGTTGCAAGAGTGAAGCAACTTGCGAGCGCTTGTGCAGAAAAGATAAGCTCAATTCAGGCAGAAACAATCCTTAAAACGCTTCTTAAAATGGAGATGTTTTTAGGTGGCTTTATATTTTGTGAAGGCTTTTTCCTTACAACCCTAGGAGCTGCTGCCGCAAATCCTCCAATTGCTGCAATTGGAGTTGCTGTAATGGGATTAGGCGTCGTATATGCAAAGATGGCTTCTGATCAGTTGGAAGAGATGGAACGCATGGCAGTTGCGAACGCTCAACGGACCGCATTCGCACGCGCTAGAAGATAATCCTAAAAACGGCAGTTAGAGTCTCCAACTGCCGTTTCTAGGATAATCCTTGAAACGGCAGTTGGAGACGGCAACTTAACGCAATCTCTTGAACCAGAATCATTTGCAATGGGGTGGTCCTTCACCATTTGGGAATGTCCCACCCCATTGCAAAGTGATTCTAATTCAAGATCTTGCATTAATTTGCCATCTCGAACTGCCGTTTCTAGGATAATTCGAGTGTATTTATCACCTATGGGATTTGCCATAGGTGATAAATCGCTTGTCAAAAAAATCACTACTCTTTAGCTTCAGAATATGAAAAAATATTTTAGCTAAAGGAGATCCAATTTTATGAAATATTTGCTTCTTTTAGGAAGAGTCCTGTTTTCAGCTATCTTCATCGCAAGCAGTATGATGCATTTTACTCAAGCTGACATCCAATATGCTACAGAGAATCATGTCCCTTATCCGGAAATTTTAGTTCCACTTTCAGGCGTCATCGCTTTATTGGGAGGTCTTAGTGTTTTGTTTGGATATAAAGCTCGCCTTGGGGCATGGCTGTTGATATTATTTTTAGTGCCGGTGACTTACTATATGCACGCCTTTTGGAATTTTGATGTACCGGGAGAGATTGCGATGCAACAAGCGATGTTTATGAAAAACTTAAGTATGATCGGCACCTGTTTGATCATTGGATACTTTGGCAGTGGGCCATTAAGTGTCGGCGGGGGGTGTAGCACCTGTAAGTAATTTATTCCTTTGCAAATTGGGCAACTTTTGGTTGGACCACTTTGCAAAGGTCTTCTGACTTCATGATGATCGATTCAGTTTGAAGGCCGCAGTTAAAGGCAGCAGTTGGCGTGTTAAACACTTGTTTGTCGATATAAGTTTCAATGTTGAGAAGCCCTCCAAATGGGGGAACACCACCCACGATAAGCCCAAAGCGCTCTTTAATGACTTCAGGGTTTTCAAATTCACATTTTTCCTGGACGATCTCAGATACTGCTTTCATGTCTAACTTAAGATGCGAGGGGATATTAAACTGGTAGTTTTTCTTTGTCGTCTTACCCTTAAGGATGAGCGCTTTTACCCCTTGTTCCATTTTGGTATCTCGAACGCGAGCAGACTCTTCCGATGTAGGAGTCGCCTCGTGTGTGATGTGGCGATATTCCATTGATCCCTCCTTAAGAAGTCTAATAATCTCATTGCGTATATTTTCTCCCCCAAAAAAGATCTTTGCCTTTATGCGGTTACCTGCAATGCGCTTTGGATCGGATGGGAATAAAGAGGCTTGCCGAATATTATTTAGTCCAAGAAGTGTCATGGTCAATCTTTCAAGTCCCATGCCAAATCCTCCGTGGGGTGGCATCCCATATTGGAAAATGCTTAAATAGTCGCCAAAGTTTTTAGGATCCATCCCTTTGCTTAAAATCCCTTCTACCATAGACGAATAAGTGTGTCTTCTAGCGCCACCGGAGGTGATTTCAGTGCCCGCACATAGAAGATCGAATGTATCTGTAAGTTCTTTGTTCGTCTCATTTGGAAAGGCGTAAAAAGGGCGCTTGATTGTTTTCCAGTCTGTAATAAAGATTAAATCAGTGTGAAAGGTTTCATTAGCATAGCGGCAAAGCTCTCTTTCAGCGGCAGGGCTTAAGTCTGGCTCCTCTCGTTCATCAATTCCTGTCCTTTTAAAATAAAGCTCTTGCGCTTCTTTAAAGGTTAAACGGGGAAATGGGACATCGCAAGGCGCTTGAATGATCTTGCCACCCAACGTTTCAATCTCTTTTGCATAGTGAAGGTGCAAATATTTTACGATCGATTTGATGCAACTTTCTTGGACATCCATCACTTCTTGCCAGTTATCAAAAAAGCCCATCTCAAATTCCATTTGTTTGCCTTCAGTCAAGTGGCGAGGAGTATTGGAATTTTCGGCTCGAAAAAATGGCATGATTGCAAAAACCCTTTCATTGACGCCTACCATGATTTGCTTGTAGAGCTGACTACTTTGCGCTAAGGTGGCTGTATGGCCGAAATAATCGACAGAGAAAAATTCAGCTCCCCCTTCAGATGAAGCTCCAATGAGGTTGGGGGCAAAATATTCTGTCGCTTGCACGACATCGTACATATATAGGCGATACGCATGAGCGATGGCGGCTTGAATTTTAAAGACAGCTTGCAATTTGCGGTTACGAAGTGCAATCGGCCGATGATCTAAGATGTATTCAAGATCTACCTCCATTTCAGGCTTATAGTACTCTAAAGGAGGAACATCTGTAATCGGCACATCGACTGCAATATTTGGATTAATGATTTCGATCCCAAGATCTGCTTGATCATTTGCTTGCACGACTCCTTTCACGGTGAGGATTGATCCGGGCTGCAATGCGGCAATCTTTTGATACTCTGCCTTTTCAAGTATCACAATTTGCATTAAGCCGGTGCGATCGCGTAGCAATAGGAAATTAATGCGTCCAAAGGCGCGTACATTGTTTAACCACCCTTTAACGGTGACCGTTTGACCAATGGATTTGGATAAATCAAGTGCAAGTGTGCGTGTCATAAATATAAATGCTCCGTTTTATTGCTTTACTGCTTTACATCGTATACTTGGCTTAAATGATCGCCTAAGAGATTAAAGGATAAAGTAATTAGGGAAATAAGTCCAGCCGGTAATAGCAGGCGCCAAGGGTAGTACTCTAAGGCTTGTAACCCCTCATTTGCCATAGTACCAAGGCTTGAGATGGGAGCTTGAACTCCAAGTCCTAGGTAACTTAAAAAACTTTCCGTGTAGATCGCCGTTGGAATCGTGAGAGTCAATGTGACAAGAATTGGTCCTAATGCATTTGGAATTAGATGTTTAAATAAAATTCTACTAAAAGATGCTCCAAGAGATTTAGCTGCAAGCACGTACTCTAAAGACTTTAATTGTAAAAGTTGACTTCGCACAATGCGCGCCATCGTCATCCATCCTAAAAGAGAGAGGGCGATGATGATTGTATGAAGGCCTTGGCCCATCAGCACCATGAGTGAAATCGTGATGAGCATAGAGGGAATAGCGCTGACAACGTCGATAAAGCGCATCATCGCCTCATCGATTTTTCCTCCGGAAAGTGCTGCGATAGCGCCCCATATCACTCCAATGACAAGATCAATTGCTGCAGCAACAATGCCTACAAAAAGAGAGATGCGAGCGCCATACCACATTCGAATAAAAATGTCGCGCCCTAAGTCATCTGTCCCAAACCAGTGTGTAAAAGAGGGCATTTGATTTTTGTTTAAAAGATCAATTTCATAGTAAGTGTATGAGCTAAAGTGGGGCGCAAAAAGCGCAAAACTAGCAATAGCGACTAAAACAATAGCAGCAAAAAGAGCAAGTCTATTGGAATATTTTGGCAGTGTTAAATCTTTTACCATTAGGGATGTGGTGTGATTGCCAATATTGTGATTTCAGCCTTGCTTGGGCCATAAGTCCAAAATATTCTATATGCTCCTGGCGTTTTATTTTGAGCATAAGATTCAAAAACATCACTATCAAATGGTGATTTTATTTTGTCAAATTTATGTGTTTGTAGAGAGGGGTGTCGTAGATTTGTTTTCATATATGCGATAGCTTTTCCGACCGCTTTGAATTGTATTTGTTGACCTTTTGCGGTTTTCAAGAGGATAAGTTGTTGTTCGGCTTCTACTGTAAATTTAACCTTGTACATGCTTTTTATCTTCATCATCTAGGAATTGAGAAAAATCAATACCTACGTCCACAATACGTCCATTTTTTGCATCTTCGATTCCTCTCATTAAGGAAGCTAGTGCTTCAGGATTCTTGTAAATCCAATGTTCTCTTGCAGGAATTTCCACGAATGGATCTAAAACAATTGTTCCATCTTTCTTACGAGCTACTCGAAAAGAACTTAAGTGCTCTCTTTCTTCTTTAGATAAAAAGCTGCCTAGACAAATGCGATATTTATCATCCATTTGGATTTTATTTTGTTGTTTTCTCATAATTCCCCTCTTCTGACTAATTCCATTATAGTAACTATGGGATATGTTTGCAAGTGGGAGTTATACCGAAATTACTTAAAATTTGGATTTTTGGCAGCAATTCCCGCCGACCAATTTTCCCTGGTTAATTAAAATAGACCTCTTGCGTAATTAAAGTTTTCAGCATACTCTCCTCTTTCAAGAACAAAAAAATGAAATGAAGATATTGCATAGGTAGTGATCGTAAATTAAAAGATGAAATGTAAGTTACCTATCACTAATTCTTTTAGCGCTTAATCGTTTAGAGTGCCAGCGGGAATTGCTGCAATTTAATCGACTGATTGTCTCGGTATAAAAATAAACTGAAATCAATTCTTCAGATTAATTGTCGATACATAGTAGACTTTCGACTATAGACAAAAAATGAGGCTATAAAAATGACGACACAATTTACCTATCCATTTACTGCAGTGGGTGGGCTAATCATTGCAAAAGATGGAGATATTCTTTTAGTTTGCTCCCATAAATGGGGCATGCGCTATACAGTGCCTGGAGGGAAAGTCCATTATGGAGAGACGCTGATTCAAGCTCTTTACCGAGAGATTGCAGAAGAGACAGCGCTTATTGTCGAAAATCCCCGTTTTGTGCAGGTGCAAGAGAGTATTGATTCTGATGAATTCTGGAAGAAAGGGCATTTTGTGATGCACGATTATCTCATGGATTTATCCCCCAAAATGGGTAAAGAGGATGTTGTGCTCAACGATGAAGGTCAAAGCTGTGTATGGACATCGCCAAAAGAGGCGTGGAATTTTCCATTAAACTTTTCGGCAAAAGCGCTCATTAGCGCCTATCAGAGGCAAAAGGTAAGTACATAATGATCACAATTACCCGCACTTTCGAATTTTGCGCAGGACATCGGCTGTATCGACCTCAGTGGTCATCGGAGAAGAACTTTGAG
>JABDAE010000093.1 GCA_013289325.1 Chlamydiota bacterium | reverse complement strand
ACCTCTACCATGAAGCGACGACTTGAGCAAGCTCTTATCTCCTGGAAAGATTCCTCTTTGCGTTAGCCCCTATTACTGCGGGGGGCCAGGCAAGTGGGAAAAAGCTGGCTAGTAGAATCTTTTGGTAAAAATCACGAAAGATTAACCCTATTGCGATAACAGGGAGAGGCTGGAGAATCCAGCCCCTTACCTACTAATTTAATTGATCGCAGTGTCAAGATGTAACAAAGTCCACGCCCTTGCAAATTGATCTTTGATAAAAGGTTTAGACAAAGCTTCCTGTGTAAACTCAGGTTGTTCCGACAAAAATTTGCAAAAGCGGCTTGCATCTTTGTCTTTAGCTTTTATTTGCCCTAAAGTCCATGTCAGAAGATTATGTATTGTATTCTTTCCAATTTTAATGTTTAGTTCTGTAAGTGGAAGCACAAGTTGGGGGGTTGTTTTAACTTCTCGAAAGAAATTTAAAAGATTCTCAATCACTTGATGCATCTCATTGCAGTTTGAAGCTGTTTGTAAATAAGCTTCTAAAAAAGAGCGATAGCGGTTTGGGTGATAAAGAGCGCTTGCGCCTTTTTTACATAAAGCGATGATCAATTGAAAAAATGTTGGGTAGAGTTTTTTCGCGTCTACTCCATAGGCTGCTCCAATTGCAGCGTCAAGAGGTGAGCGTTTTCCTTTAACAAGTGATGCGCCTTTTGCTTGGTTATAGTCTATTGGAATCTGATGTTGAAATGTCCAGTCAATAAAGGCAATTATGTCCTTTTGAGGTAGCTTCTCAAAGAGGTATACAAGCAAAGGAAATACCTCTTTATTATTTGCTATATGCTCGTTTTGTTTGAGAATCGTTTTAGAGACTAATGAAAGGAGCAGCGCATCGAGCAATTCTTTCTTTAAATAGGGCCTATCGCGATCAACTACTTGAAACTTAGATTTTAGAAGAAGTAAAATCGCATAGCATGCTTCATTCAGACATTGTTCTAGACTTGCATTCTTTTCTAACAATTTGAGAGTAAGCTCACAAGTTCTATCGCGGACATAATAGGGCTTACTATAGCAATGAAGAGATCTGCTTAAGGCTTCGTCTCGGACAACTTGATTTGCCTCATTTGGTTGGTAAAGATCAAGAATTCCACTCGCAAATTCTGCGTGTATGTCCCAAGCAGCCGTATTCATAAAGGTCCAAAACCCATCAGTCAAGGAACTGGTTAGACTGCTGCAAGCATAACTGAGAAGCGAAATCCTTCTAAAATTTGATGTCACACAAATGGAACTAATGTCTAAAGGAGTTTGAAGGTCAAGCGCTCTTTTAATCAGTTTATCCATCTGAAATAAATTGGAGCATCTATCTAATTGCCTTGCTAAATTGAGCTGATACCGATGTGCATTCACCCGCCTAGCATGGCCTTTGAGATTTTCGACAATAGAATCGTAACCCTTATCAATTGCGTAGTCTAAAACTGTTTTATTGTCTTCATCTTCCTCATCGACATTATGAGGAACTAGCTTTCTAGAGATTAAATTTTGTATAAACCGACAAGCGATCTCTGGTTCCATATTCTTTACTACAAAATGGACAAACCGCCTTTTAGTCAAATCCACACCTAAGTCTAGATAATAAACTACACAATCGTCTGCAGTCCAATTTCCTGAGGTAATCAATGCATAGAACTGTTCAGTGACAATTTCCACAATTTCATTTAAGGATCTCTCTTGATGTATTTGAGGGACAATGGCAAGTTTTTGTAAACGTTCAAGGGAATGTCTTAAGGAAGACTCAAGACTTTCATAGATATAGCCCAGCACTTCTTTAAGAATCTCTTTAGATTGAGAAGTTAAGGCCTCATTATTTAAATCTTCCTGGATAAGAGCTCGTAATTTTAAACAATTAAGCTTAGTCAAACTTTTCACTCTACTTGTTAATTCATTTAAGTTCGTGATCACGTAGGGTGAAGCTGATGAACCCAAATATTTTTGTATATAGGGATCCACCATTTTTTCATCATCTGATATGAGTTCTTGTAAACGCTCTTTACATCTATCAAGAAGTGCCCATCCCTCTCGTGATAATGCTAATGGGTGTTTCGCTAGTTTATCTTCAAGAATTACACAAAATCGACGTCTAGTACACCTCATCAATTCCTCATCACTCATACAAGACACGCATTTTGCTAAAGAGAAATACTGCCACTTAATCGCCTTGTAAATCTCTTGAATTTCAGCATCTGTTACCGAAATCAAAGATGGCTGCTGACTTTTTAAACTTTCTACTCTTTGTAAGAGCAGATCTCCTTGAAACCCTTGAGAATGTCGATGAGCGCAAAATGAGCTTGGTTGCATAAAGCCTCCTAATACTTGTTATACCGAAATTAATTCGAAAATGTGATTTTAGTATACAGAAAAATAGAAAATCCTCAGCAATTCCCGCTCAAAAAAAGTCCCTCTTAAATCTTTGATATGATCCTAAATCCGGCAGTTCGAGATGGCAAATTAATGCAAGATCTTGAATTAGAATCACTTTGCAATGGGGTGGGACATTCCCAAATGGTGAAGGACCACCCCATTGCAAATGATTCTGGTTCAAGAGATTTCGTTAAGTTGCCGTCTCCAACTGCCGTTTCTAGGTTGAATGTAAGTTGTTTGTGTATAAAAAAAATCTGGGAAGATTTTAAGCCGGATTCTGTCGCTTGCAAACTTTTACAAGCTTGCAAGCTGGCAATCATTCATCTAGGGATTTCATTGCTAAAATCCTCAAGCGATCCTTAAGAGGCATAGGCGAAGAACCATTATAGCCTCATCTCGATCTTGCTTCGGATAGGGTTTGTCGCTTCAATACCCAAGTTGCCTTGGATAGGCTAGCTCCATAAGCTAGCGTTTCATCCTGTTGTAACCAAAACTTAATATTCTTAACTAAAAAGTCAAGGCTAAAAAGTCAAGGCTAAAAAGCCTTGGTTTACACGGTCTACTTTCTGTTACACTTTCCGTAGCTTTACAGCCCCCAGCCTTTCGCTGGTATCCTCTTCTTTGAAGTCCAGACTTTCCTCCCTCACTTTTTCAAGTTTTCACTTTCTAAAGCGACGGCGATTGCCTCTCTTCCCAGATAAAACCTTAAAGATAATTAAACTTTGGTGCTCCGACGGCGACGCGGCTTGGCAGCAGCGGGACTTCCTTCAAGAGCCACACTCTCCGGCCAATAATGGATGCGAGAGCAATGCTCACAAAAGACAAGTCTTTCTCCTTTGCGAACTAGATTTTCATCTTGCGCTGTCAAGAGAATATGGCAGCCGCTGCAGCATCTGTTTTCAACGGGAACAACGACTCGATCGCGTTTGTTGCGCAACAGACGATCATAAATACGAAATACTTCCGGATCGGTCTCTTGCACCAATTCGTCTCTTTTTTGTTTAAGTTCTCTACCTTCGACATTAATTCGATCAATTCCATGCTGAATCTCTGCAGCCAATACTTTGCTATTTTCCGCCGTCGTCTCCAAGCTTTCTTTAAGTGTCTTTAACACATCTTCTTCAACATTTAATCTATCGATCTGATCACTTATACGCTGCTCTTTAGCGGCGCGATCTCTTTCAGCTTGAGACATCTCATGGCTTAAAGCATTGAATTCTTCCACTTTTTTAATAGCGCCTTGCTGGCCTTGTAATTTCTTTAGCTTAAGCTTAACATCGGTTAGCTCCTCTTCTAGCACTCGAATGATCTTCTTTAAATCTGAAATGTCGTGTTCTTTTGCTGTAATCTGAAACTTAAGATCTGATTTTACTGCTTCGATATTCGCAAGGTCGCGTTTACGACCTTCTTTAAGCCCCATTAGCTGCATCATTTGCATATCTAATTCCTGAATTTCTACAATAGGCTTTAAAGTACTGAGCATAAATATTCCTTAAAAGAAAAATTGTTAGTTAAACCACCAGAATAACAGTAGAGCAGATAATTCTCAAGAAAAAAAACGGGGTTTGTTTGAGGCTTTTGCAAAGCATCTTTAAACTTGACAATCGCACACAAAATCCAATAACCTTTTTGGCAAAAGTCAAACTTTATGGAGGTAACGAATGCCAAAGACCGGTACAATGACTCCCCTCACCAGATCGCTTCTAGAACGCTACCTTGCTAAGACGCCTCAACAACAGCAAAGCAGCGCAGCAATTGCTTACCTTGCCTCACTTGATTACTTGCAACAAACAAATCCTCAGATTGCAAAGTGCATCGTGCAAGAGCTTACTGATCAACGCAAACACCTTAAACTCATCGCCTCAGAGAATTATTCCTCGCTTGCAGTACAACTTTCTATGGGAAACCTTCTTACAGACAAGTATGCTGAAGGTACAGCTCATCATCGGTTTTATGCGGGATGCGATAACATCGATATTATCGAAGATATGGCACAAAAAGAGTTGATGACATTATTTAAAGCCGAGCACGCCTATGTGCAACCCCACTCAGGAGCTGACGCAAATCTTGTCGCATTCTGGACTATTCTCGTTCAAAGGATACAAAATAAAGAGTTAGAGCGCCTCGGCAAAAAAACTCTTGATGAGTTAACTCCTATCGAATACGAAGCGATCAGACAACAACTTGTGAACCAAAAAGTACTTGGGATGTCTTTAAACTCCGGCGGACACCTCACACATGGATATAAACATAATATATCCTCTAAGATGATGCAGGCCTTTCATTATGAAGTCGATCCAACGACTGAACTTTTAGATTATGATGCGCTGGCAAAACAAGCAAAAAGTATTAAGCCATCTATCTTACTTGCCGGCTACTCCGCCTATCCAAGAAAACTTAACTTTGCCAAGATGAGAGAAATTGCAGACTCTATAGGCGCAACTCTTATGGTCGATATGGCCCATTTTGCCGGCCTTGTCGCAGGAAAAGCCTTTACAGGGGATTTTAACCCAATTCCATTTGCGCATATAGTCACCTCAACCACACATAAGACTTTAAGAGGTCCAAGAGGTGGCTTTGTACTTTGTCAAAAAGAATATGCAGCGACTTTAGATAAGGGATGTCCACTTGTCCTTGGAGGCCCCTTGCCCCACGTCCTTGCTGCCAAGGCCATTGCATTTCAAGAAGCCAATAGCAAAACATTTTGCGACTACGCCTCACAAATCCTCAACAATTCCTCTGCCCTTGCGGACCAATTGATTAAAAGAGGTGTCCGCCTTGTGACGGGTGGATCAGAAAATCACATGGTAATCCTCAACATCAGTCAATTTGGTTTGACGGGTCGCCAGGCAGAACTTGCTCTTCGAGAAGCGCACCTTACGGTCAACCGCAACACTGTCCCACAAGACCAAAATGGCCCATGGTATACATCCGGTGTGCGCATCGGAACAGCTGCCATTACAACTCTTGGTATGAAACAAGATGAAATGCGCATCATTGCAGATATCGTAGTCGATGTGCTAAAACATACCAAGCCACTTAATGCCGATCATGGACAACCTAGCAAAGCCGCATATATAATCGACCCTTCAGCCCTATCTAAAGCAAGAAATGAGATAGGACAACTTTTAGCAAAATTCCCTCTTTACCCAGAAATCGATCTTGGAGATCAATAAACTTTTTTTTTCAGAACTTGCTCTGATTTTGAGAAAATTGATGATTTTTGAGCAGATTTATCGACAAATTTTGAGACCATATGTTAGCATATGGTCTAATAACCATTGGAGCTAATCATGGCAAGATCTACAGATGAACTTGAACCGAATGTACGAAACACAACAAAAGACAAAATCGATTTAGCTCTTTTAGAAGCGCGTCGCATTTTTATAAGCGACGCTATCGATAATGAAAGCGCGCAAGAAGCCATCAGGCAACTTTGGTACCTTGAGCTGAAATCGCCTGGCGCGCCAATTCTTCTTGTGATCAATAGTCCGGGTGGTTCTGTCGATAGCGGTTTTGCTATCTGGGATCAAATCCAAATGATCACATCCCCTGTGACTACCCTTATCACAGGTCTTGCGGCTTCTATGGGATCAGTCCTTAGCTTATCGGCTGCTCCTAAGAGACGATTTGCAACTGCAAATGCAAGAATCATGATCCACCAACCATCGATAGGTGGTGTTATCAGAGGCCAGGCTACCGACCTTGAAATTCAAGCCAAAGAGATCTTAAAAACAAGAGAGGCTTTAATTCGCCTTTATACCGATGCAACCGGGCAAGATCCAAAAGAGATTGCGCGCGCAATTGATCGCGACACTTGGTTGTCTGCTGAAGAGGCGCTTAAATATGGCCTTCTCGATGGGATTGTCCATAGCTTTGAAGAACTTGCTTAAAGTCTAATGATCACCTCTTTTTCTAAGTATTCTGGCTGTGGAAATGATTTTATTTTAATCGACCGTCGGCATGCGCCCATCACCTGCTCTGCCAAGTCTATCGCAAGGCTTTGCGATCGGCATCAGGGGATTGGGGCAGATGGGGTGATCTTCCTTGAAACCTCTTCTTCTGCCAATTACAAAATGCGTTATTTCAACGCGGATGGCGGTGAAGCAAAAATGTGTGGCAATGGCATTAGGTGTCTTGCAAAATTCATTGAAGAGCTCACAAGGAAAGGCGAGCTCTCTCAACAGGCTACTAAACAAAATATGCAAATGTCAATTGAGACGATGCACTCGAATTTTTTAGTCTCAATTATCCAAGAGATGGTCCAAGTGGCTTTTCCCCCGCCTACGGGATTTTTAGAAGAACTTTGTATCGATGGCTATAAGGGTTACTCTTTAGATACAGGAGTGCCCCATTTTGTCACTTTCGTAAGCGATCTATCAGATAAGGGCCACATGCAGCAAGCGCCCAAAATCAGATTTAATCCCTTATTTCCTCAAGGGACAAATGTCAACTTTGCAAGTACTCCAATAGATAATGCTTTTCTAGCCATTCGCACATATGAACGCGGTGTAGAAGGAGAAACTGAAAGCTGCGGAACTGGCGCTGTTGCGGCAGCTCTTATTGCCGCCGACGTTTACAACCTCCTAAGTCCCGTTACCATCCAAACGCGCTCAAACGACATCTTGAGGGTCTCATTTACTAAAGGAAGTAAGCCCTATTCTTTTAGCGACATCCACCTAACTGGACCTGCTGTGAAAGTCTTTGAAGGCAAGATTGCCTTAACTTAAAGCTTTGGATTTGGGGCCATCATAGTGGACTTACCGATCTCTAATGCTTCTTTGAGGTATTGATCTGCACTCTTATTTGGGTCATCTTGCGCAATTTTTTTTGCCTCTTCATCAGTGAGGAGCGTTTTGCCTTCAGTTCGGAAGAGATGGTACAGCTGGATGTTGGCTATTCGTTCATTAAAAGGGTCTTGAGCTGTTGCAGTATAGACATAACCCTTATATGGAATTCCATATTTTTCGGCAATTTTGCCGACAGAGTGCACATGACTTGCTTTATCATCGATAAAAACGATTTCAGTTGGGTAGCAACAGGTGTGTGAAAGCAGGCGATCTAAATATTGCCCTTTATCTTCCTTATTTGCAAAAAACACCCCCTGATAGTATTCAGAGTCTTGGGATAAAGAGAAATAGGTATTTTCAAGACTTTTGTTGTTAAAGTCAATTTCCACTTGATTAAGCTGTTGCACTGTCATGGCGTCAACGCCTGCTTGGTCCATATCATACCATTTTGTGCGCTCTCTCGCTGTAAAGCCTGCCACAACGTAGCCTTTTGCTTGTAAATTCTTAAAGCATTGGCTCGTTTGAGGTTCTACAGTTTTATAGGGGTGATGGGCAGCAAGTCCTAAGCTGATGATATCATGCCAATTTTTGCTGTTATCAATTTTAGCGCTCGCTTTCTTGATATACTGTCTCCATGCTTTTGATCCTAGCATAGTTGACGTCTTAAAGGCTGTTTCATCAAGATCTACGAGAACAAGAGCATAATGAGAAAACTCTTGCGGCATTTGATCAAGGGAGCTGATCTCGATAACGCTTTGCTGAGGCGCTTTTTCAATCGATACATATGCTGCTGGAGTGGTTGCTAATATTCCAGCTCCTAAACATGAAAATCCAAGATTCATACTTCCCCCTAATTAATTTAGCATCCACTTTAACAAAAAGTAAGTTACTTGTCAATATATTACAATTAAATTTCAATTAATTATTAGACACATCTTCAAGCATTGGCTAGAAAATAACACTGTACACGAAATATATCGGTGTTATATGATAATCATAAATCGGAGGCTCAGGATGACAAAGATTTTAAGAAAGATCAAAGAAGACAAAGCTTTTCGCCAAATGGTGATGGAAGAATCTTATAAGATCATAAGATCAGAAGGGTTAAAAGCATTTTCGATGAGAAAACTTGCCACAAACATTGGATGGAGCACACAAAAACTCTATTCTACTTTTCAAAATAAAGATGAAATTCTTATAGCTTTGGGTAAACATTTTAGGGATCTCATTTGGGAGCAACAAAAGTCGATTGCTTTAGGCGATGACCCTTTGGAGTATTTGATGGCTTTAACGCGCGTGAGTTTACTGTTTTTTAGCAAAGAGCCAGCAGCTTATGAGATTTTGATACACACGCACCTTGCAAACGGGAAAGCTCCTCTTGAAAAAGCCCAAGATGTCTACCAAGAAGCCCTTAAAGCGCTAAAGATTCCCTCTCTTAAAAACAAACAAGCCTTTCTTCAGGCTGTAGAATCAGTTAGGATGCTTTTAATTGGAGCAACTCACTACATGCAAATGGTAGATGAAGAATATCGCCCTGAGGTGCTAAAAGGAGCTGAAAGGGCTTTGCGCACTCTTCTTCTTGGGCTTGGTATGACCCAAAACCACTAATAAGGATTTAAGTCTTATGTTAATCGATCTTTCGCCATTAAAAGTACGCAATTTTAGACGGCTTTTTTTAGGACAATTGATTTCGGCATTCGGCTCGCAACTGACAGCCATTGTGATTCCCTTCCAGATCTATTTTTTAACCAAATCGCTGTTTTGGACAGGACTTGTCAGTGGAGTGGAATTTCTTTTTCTGTTTACTTCCGGTTTAATCGGCGGTGTCTTGGCCGATAACCTGGATAAAAGGAAAATACTGATCATTGCAGAGTGCATCCTTTGCCTGATTCCCCTAGGCCTTGCTGTAAATGCGGCATTGCCCACACCAAGCATTTTTGTGATTTTCATTTTAGCAGGTTTTGCTTCATTCGTAAATGGACTGCACCGTCCAGCTCTAGAAGCGCTGACTCCTCGCCTTGTCAAAGTAGAGGATTTACCAAAGGTGAGCGCACTTGCCCCAATGCGCCACATCCTGACTACAATTTTAAGTCCTTTGGTTGGAGGCGTCTTAATTGTCAAGATCGGAGCTGCCTGGACTTATACTTTGGATGCTTTAAGTTTTTTCATCTCACTCTTCTTCCTCTTAGGAATCAAATATGAAGGAGTTGTTTCGACATTTCCACATCGCAATTTAAAAGAGTTTTTTGCTGAGTTGGTGGAAGGAAAGCGCTATTTACAGTCAAGACCTGACATTTTAGGCAGCTATGTCAATGATTTTATCGCGATGGTATTATGCAACCCTGTGACTCTTTACCCAGCTTTAGCAGTGGCCTATAATCGAGTGGAGGCTCTAGGATTACTTTATGCTTGCCCTTCTATTGGCGCTTTGATTATGACTCTCCTTTCAAAATGGACGATTAGCGTAGGTCGCACGGGTAAGTTTATTGTACTCGCAGTCATCTGTTGGTCGCTTTCCATGCTTTTTGTTGGGCTTATTCCCTCATTTAACTGGATCCTCTTTGGATTATTTTGCGCAGGCTATTTTGATATGATGAGCGGGGTTTTTCGAGTCACTCTTTGGAATGAAACCATTCCAGAGTCTGTTCGAGGCCGTATGGCGGGATTTGAAATGCTAAGCTACATGAGTGGGCCGCTTTTAGGAAACACATTACTTGGGTTTTGGGCCGATATTTACGGCATCCAAATCACTTTAGCAGTCGGTGCTATGCTCGCGTTGATTTGCATTTTGGCATTTAATTTTGGCTTCCCTGCGCTTTGGCACTTTAATCGCACAAAATAAGGATAATGTTATATCAGCCTCGTAAGGTCGAAATATGCTTAAGTTGAAACTGAGATTCGGAATAGGTACAACCAGCACTAAATCCATTATTTGACTTTTTTTATTGAATACTGGTATCATATGATGCTATAATCATATATGAAGAGATATGACATGTACGATAAGCGCCCTTCGGACCGCGAGCTGACCAAACGACTAAATGAAGCCAAAGAATTTTTAAAAAATCGATCTGGGTTATTTGCTAACCCATCAAAAACTGTGGGTGAGTTAAATGATTTAAACATTGGGGATGCAAATGAAGTTTGGTCGTTGATTAGGGAGCTTCTAGAGGAAATTTCTCCAAAGGATTACAGAGGAACAAGGCCTCCACAATAATCCTATGAAAAAGCAATAGCAGGGCTTGAGTTACTGGCATTTAGCTGGTGGAGTCACAAAATTGCTAAACAGATGTACATCAAATTTGTTTTAAAGGATGAGCGATATTATTACATCTCACTACACCAAAGCCGTTCGACAGAGCAAAAAGGAGAAGATTAAATGAAGTGCCTAAATTGTGACTGTGAAAAATTTGAGTCAAAAAACATCCGCTTTAATCCTGAGGTAAAAGGAGAGGAAGTTGAGGTTGTTGTACCCTCATTAGTTTGCATACAATGTCAGACCCCTTTAATGGACGCAGAGCAAATGAATGTACTTCGAAGAAGTGCTGCAGATAAATATCGTAAGAAACATCATCTTTTAACATCAGAAGAAATTATCAAATATCGCGCATCTCTTGGAATGTCTCAAATTGCTTTTGCCAGCTATTTAAAAGTTGGAGAAGCAAGTATCAAACGTTGGGAGACTTATTTTGTACAGGATGTCGTTCAAGATGATCATATTCGTCTGAAGTGCGATGATGCCTACGCAGAACTTAATGCCCTTGAAGTCCACTGGAAAAGCCAACCCTCTGACATTTATAGCGGCAACAGACCGTTTTGTTTAGAGTTATTTAAACAAGCTGTACGCTATTTGATAGGATTCACGAAAAGTCCTTTGTTTTTGAATAAAGCTTTGTTTTATGCAGATTTCAAACATTTTCAACAACATGGGATGAGCATAACTGGAGCTAGGTATATTCATTTAGAATATGGTCCATGCCCAGATCAGTTTCAAAATATTTATCAGCTATTTCTCCTAAAGGGAGTTTTGATTTGCGGGGGTCACCATATTTTAAAAAGGCTTGAAAAACCTGATCTAAGTGTTTTTTCAGATTCAGAAAAAAAGATTTTAGAATTTGTTGCACAAATCGCATATAAAGATGGTGGGCAGAAGCTTTTAAAAGTCTCCCACGAGGAACAAGCTTTTAAGAAAACCGAACCTTTACAGCTTATCAGCTATGAATTTTCAAAAGAGCTAAAAATTTAATTAGACTTCTTGCGTAATTAAAGTTTTTGCTATTGTCCACTGTTTACGATGGAGGGCAATGGGAAAATATGAAAGCCTCAAAATACTATCCCCGAAACATTTTAGTTTAAAGAGATTCAAGATCCTAAGCGATAAATACAGAAATCGAAGAAAAAGGTTTGGTTTGAGATTCAATCTTATTGCAGGGATCTACAATTTTGAACTCAACGCAGAGACGGAGAG
>JABDAE010000092.1 GCA_013289325.1 Chlamydiota bacterium | reverse complement strand
GGGTTTGCAAAAATTTACGAAGTAACCGGATGTGGAAGGGAGATACACGAAATTCATCACTTAGACAATGCGATTGGGCATGAAAATCATGCCATCCACTTTTCCGATAGACCGGGAAGAACCCACAATCGCTTTGGAGCGGGCCGTCATGCGCTTCAAGATCAAAACATCCATGCAAACGAGCAGCATATTTTTATTGAATCGATAGAAAAGATCTTAAAAGAAGGTAAAGAAGCTAAAAAATACGATCAGCTCGCAGTAGTCGCACCTCCTGCCTTTCTCGGTGAGCTCAATAAACAGCTCTGCGGCGAAATCAAAAAACTCATTAACAAAGAAGTGCCAAAGGATCTTCCCGAGAAAATGAGTGAAAAAGAAAGAATTGAACACGTAAGAAGCTATCTTGATTTGTGGAATGAAAAACCCTCTAACACTCGCTAATATGTAAAGCCAACAAAATTCCTTAAAAATTCATATTGACATTTTAATTTATTTATTATATATTGAGTCTTTTACTACAACTTGGCTTAATCACTTAAGGAAATGATGCTATGGGTCTTAACCAAATAGATTTTACCAAACAGAATTTAATTAAGGAATATGGCATTAATGATAATGTCACCTATCTAATTGATGCCTATAAAAAAAATGCAAAGTATATTGCCGCCCACCCATCAACGGTGAAACTTGAGCAAATCGGCGAAAAATTCTTTATCGATATCAATGGATCGCATCCTACAGCACTTCCCAAATATAGCCGCCTTGGAAAGCTTATTAAACGCATTTGGGCCTGGTTTTCCCTGCGCACTTTTGGCAACAGTAAATTGGCAACAGCTGCTGAAAAAGTCCAAGCGCTTAGCCATCAGTTTTTTTCCGCGCACACACCGATGCAGACACCTTCGCTTTCCCCTATTCTACCTAATTCTGAGAATGAAAGTAATGTTTTATTGGCTCGATTAACAAATCGGCTTACCGAGCTGGAAAGAGAAAAAGCAACTAATGATTCCCTTATACAAGCTAACGAAACCAAGATTAAACGTTACACAGACATTGAGTTGTGTCAAAAACAAGCCAACAAGCTCAAAAAAATATTAGATTTATTGATCACATACCATACCGCAAGGGACAATAAGCAATATAAAGTTTTTTTGAAGGAAAAAGTGATGCCTATTGCAAGTGAGCTCATTACCCACCTCCAAGAGATCTATCATGCAGAAATTTCCGTTTATCAAACGTTTTCTTCCGATAGAGAAGGTAAAGAATTACTTCCAAAAAATCCAATAGACTTACAACCCGAATATTTCTACAAAAAAAAGGTGACAGAACTGGCCTACATATTAGCATGTGTATCCCCTGTTATCAAAAGCAAAATCGCTACAGCCACTGACTTTATTGCACGCAATCAAGAGTACGTTGCCAATGTCGACATTGCGGCACTTGATCACGAGCAAAAACAACTAAGAGATGCCAATAAAAAATTAGATCTGGAAATAGAAAAAATTCAAAATGAGATGATGTTAAGTCCTCCTCAAGAGTTAATGGCTCCATCTGCTGGTTTAGGCAGTCAATCCCCTTATGTACCACCTTCTTCTTCAGAAGAAATGTCTTCAGCTCCCATAGAAGTCGAAGAGTTACTAAAGACAAGTGCAACAGATAGAATGAAAGAAATCTTTGCACTCATTAAAAATAAGTCCGGGGTTGAACTTGCCAACATTTTGGCAGTCATGTTGCAAAAAGAGTACGAAGAGACAAAGCAAGACCCTGTGACTGGATACAACTTTTCAAAAGGGATTTTACACATTAATTTAAGAAAGCAAATAAGGTTGTGGGTAGATGCAAAAGACGAATTAGGCGAACGTATTCCCCCAGGCGGTGTCATCTTTATTGTCGGTAACGAGAAAAATGTGTTGCAAGTTAAACTATCCCCTTGTGAAGCAGAAATTGTGAAAGGCATCACAACATATAATAGAACCCCACCCTCTTATTCATGGCTTGGAGAATTTATCGATCCAACGGTTCTTTCCATGCGGTATGAAAAGGGCAATGTCATCACGAGGGGTAGCTACTTGTATCAAAAAAGAGAAAAGGGTCTTCCCTATAAATCACAGCTAGCTATTTGGCAAGCTGGGGAAATTTTAGCTGCAGAAAAACTCACCAAGCGTGATTTAAAAGAAACAATCAGGCGAAAATTGGTCTTTTAGTCCCTGTTTTTAGGAAATAATTCGATGGGTCTTAGCAGAGCCGATTTTACAAAGCAAAATTTCATTAAACAGTATGGCGTCAATGATAATGTCACCTTTCTGATAGACACGTGCATAAAAAATACAAGTTTTATCGCCTCTTGCCCATCCACTATAAAACTTGAGCAAGTGAGCGAAAAATTCTTTATCAATATAAATGGGGCTCACTCTATAACGCTTCCCAAATATAGCAAACTAGGGAAGCTTTTTAAACGCATTTGGGCGTGGTTTTCCCTTCGCACTTTTGGCAACAGTAAATTGACAGCTGCTGCCGAAAAAGTCCAAGAGCTAGCCAACCCCTTTTTTCAGGATCAAAACACTCTTCCAAAAGCAACTGGATGCACCAATCATTTAGCAACAGATTGGGAAGTGATTCCTGCAAGCAATGGCATTGACGCAAAAAGTCGAATAAAAGAAGTCTTTGCCCTCATTGAAAAAGAATCGGGAATGGAACTTGCCAACATTATGGATATCATGTTGCAAAAAGAACATGAAAAAACAGGCCAAGACCCTATTTCTGACTACACTTTCGTTAATGGGATTTTACAGATTACCTTAAGAAAGCAAATACGGATGTGGGTAGAATCTAAAGACGAAGACGGTACCCTTGCCCCACCGGGTGGTGTCATCTTTATCGTCGGCAACAGTGACAAGATTCTTCAAGTCAAACTAGCGCCGTCAAAAGCAGAAATACTTAACGCCACTATCACAACCTATAACAAACCCCCATCCTCTTTTGCCTTTTTTAGTGAATTTATCGAGCCAACTGTTTTATCAATGCAGTATGAAAATGGCTATATCGTCACCAAAGGGCGATATTTGGCTTTCAAAGCAGAAAAAGGTCTTCCCTATAAATCACAGCTAGATATTTGGCAGGCAGGAGAAATCCTGGTATCTGAAACTCTTTGTAAAAAAAACTTGCAGAATAAAATCAAACAGAAACTTCAGTCACCATCAAGTTAATCCTAGAAACGGCAGTTCGAGATGCTAAATTGGCATGAAGATCTTGAATTCATGTCAAGTTAGCGTCTCCAACTGCCGTTTTTAGGTTAATCTTCGGGAGAGATTTTTTTGCGCAGCTGCTTTTTAAGAGAATTCTTTGCCTTTTTTACACTACCTTCGATTTTCACCCTGTAAGGAACCTTTGTCGGGATGCGCTTTGGTTTGCGATAGTTAAGACGATGGGCCGCCTCGCGTAATTTGCGAAGGCACTCTTGCTTATTTAGAAATTGGCTTCGCTCTTTTTGACTTGTGACCACAATGCCACTTGGCATATGTTTGAGGCGCACAGCGCTATCTGTCACGTTGACATGCTGGCCTCCTTTACCGCTTGCGCGATACGTATCGACCCGGCACTCGGCTAATAGTGCATCGTCATCTTCAGGAAGTTGTATTTTGTCTCTCATTTTTTTACTTGAATGTACACATCGCCCTGCCCCCAGGTGAAGGGCGCTATAAAATGCTTTAGGATTTCAAAAGATTTGCACTCTGAATAGTCGGACAATGGATAGCTTACCGTGATAATTTTTGTTCCCCTTGGGAGTTTCTCAAGCTTTTCGACCAAGATCTTAATGCTGTCTTCATCAAGACAGCTGCCATATAAGTAATAGCAAGAGCCTACAGGAAAAGGAGCGCTTTTGTCTAAAAAATCGGCCAATATGAATTCAACTGATGAAAAGTTTAGCTTCTCTTTCACTTTTTGAGCGCGCATGACAAATTCAGGCACCTCTTCAATGCCTATTACTTTACATCCAACAATGCTATTTAACCAAAAGCAATTAATCCCTCGCGCTGAACCTAGTTCCACAATGCAATCACAAGAAATGATGTTGGCTTCTTTAGCAATCAGGGCAAGGGTTGTGAGTGGAGTCTCTCCATAGGTATAAGGGTCTTGATCCCCCCGTTTCACCAAAAACTCTTTGCAAATTTTAAACGGGCTTGAAAAAAGATAAAGGAAACGAAGATAAAGATCTGCTTTTGCAAAGCGAAAATTGCTGTAGTAACGCAAAATAATTTTGCAATACTGGATAGATTGCAAAACAGAAACCTTCATGTTCAAGAAGAATAAAGTCAAAAATTCTTTAAACTTCATATCCACACATAAAATATAGGATAAACGGCTCTTGCGATCAAAAAAAACATAAGAGTTGAAAGAACATCGTTAAATGCCGTCACAATCGGTCCCGACGCAACGGCTGGATCGATTCCAAACCTTGCAAAGAAAAAAGGGGAAAATGTGCCAAGACCTGTTGCCATCATGCAGGCGCCAAGGAGACCAAGAGAAACAGTTGTCCCGACAGCAAGAGGATCTCCTTCTTGGTGCACTCCAAAGATATTGAGCAAATACACTGTCACGCCCGAGATCACCCCAAAGACGCACCCAGTAATCAGCCCAATCGAAAGCTCTTTGTAGACAGCACTTTTACGCGATCCAATCGAGAGCATGCCCGTCGACATCCCTCTGACTAAGATTGTGCTGCATTGGATCCCCACATTGCCAGACATCCCGGCAATTAGAGGAACGAAGAGCGGGACATAAATAAACCATGAGCGCTGCTTAAAATGAGCCATGGCAGTTGCTGTCACAAGACCTGCACATAGCGTCACAAGAAGCCAAGGCGCTCTTAATAAAAAGCGCTTAAAAATGGGCTCTTGTTCGCTCACGTCTTCAGCTGTTCCTGCAATACTTGCAATCGTTTCATCGGCAATATCTTCCATCGCTTCCACGACGTCTTCGTAGGTGATGACGCCAAGAATTTGCCCTACTTCATTGACGACAGGAACTTCCGGAATTTTATACCTTTCGACAAGATCGACGACCTCATCGCGCGAATCATCGGGATTGATCGTATGAAGAATTGGCCGCATCACTTGGCTTAATCTAAAATTTGCGGGATTGACGATGAGATTTCTTCCCGGAACATAGCCAGCTAACGTATTATCTTCAGTCACCACAAAAACTGAACGGGTCAGTTCTATGCCAGGATTAACTCGCATAAAGGCTGCGACATCGCCAATGGCCGTGTGCATGGGAAAAGCAAAAAACTCATTTGTCATTAGTCGAGCTGCGCTATTGCGATCGTGCTTTTGCAACTCTTTAATTCTTGCGCATTTTTTTGGATCTAATAGCTCTAGCACCCTTTTAAGTCTTCGATCGGACATGTCGTCAAGGATCCAGACAGCTTCATCAGGCGGCATGAGCTCAACTAAGGAAGCAATCTCCCCATCGTGAATTTGACGAAAGATGGCAGAGCGGGTGTTGCCTCCCGTATTAATCATAAAAATGACTTTTGCATGAATGTCTGGTAGATTATCGTATACAACGATCCTTGCGCTTGCGGGAAGTCTTGTGACGGCATATGCCAAGTCGATCGGATCGTGCTCACTTGCAATTATAGCTACATCGTGAAGGATCACTTGAGATGTTTCTTGATGAAAGGCCCTTTCCAGCTTTTCATTGAGGACATCATCGAGATGACTTAAGCGAGAATCCATGAGATTACCGGTTGATGTCGTATGCTCATCATAGCTGAGAGCACCTTCATCAAAATCTGACGCTTCAATTATTTCTTGTTCCTCATCTAGATGAGGAGAGAAATGGTCATCTTTTGAATCTGGCAATTTATCCACTCTTATAAAACTCACATCATAAATTTTGAAATGCCTTGCCTTTAAAAGGCTATACTGCTATCATGATGCTTCATTTAACCCTTTAAAATCAAAAAGATTATGTATTCACCAAAAAAAATTCGCAACATCGCGATCATCGCACACATCGACCACGGCAAAACGACACTTTTAGATAGCTTATTGAAGCAATCAAATGTCTTTCGCGATAACGAAGCCATCCCTGAAAGGATCATGGACTCCCACGATCAGGAAAAAGAGCGCGGCATCACTATTTTTGCAAAACACACCTCAGTCTGCTTTGAAGACTTTAAAATTAATATTATCGACACACCGGGACACGCAGACTTCTCAGGAGAAGTGGAGCGCATCTTAGGCATGGTCAATAGCGTATTGCTCTTGGTCGATGCACAAGATGGCCCAATGCCACAAACGCGCTTTGTATTATCTAAATCCTTACAAATGGGCATTAAGCCAATTGTCGTCTTAAATAAAATCGATCGCCCACATGCAACGCCTGATGCGGTCTTGGACGCAACATTTGATCTATTTAGCGAACTTGGTGCAACAGATGAGCAGCTAGACTTTAAATACTGCTACGCCTCCGGGTTAACGGGATTTGCCATCCACCAATTAAATGACGAAAGAAAAGACATGAAACCCCTCTTTGAGCTGATCATCTCCGCAGTCGACCATCCTAAAGGCGATTTAGAGTCACCATTCCTCATGCAGGCTGCTACCATCACATACGATGACTACGTCGGCCGCCAAGCTTGTGGACGCATATTAGAAGGTTCTATCAAAAAGGGGCAAACAGTCATCCATTGCCCTGCAAGTGGCCAACAGACACGTTGTGCGATTACCCGCATCGAAGGTTATAAAGGCTTACTAAAGGTGGAGATGGAAGAAGCAGGTGTTGGCGACATCATTTGCCTCTCCGGTATTCCAAATATCACGATCGGCGATTCGATATGCGATCCTTCTAAAATTGTGATTCTTCCTCCTATTAAGCTCGATGAGCCAACAGTCTCTGTCGATATTACGGTCAACTCAAGCCCTTTTGTTGGACAAAGCGGCAAACACGTGACGATGAATAAAATCCGCGAGCGCTTAGAAAAAGAAAAGCGCTCCAATATCTCCCTTAAAATCGAAGAAGCCAAGGGCGATCAAGACAAAATCACAGTAGCGGGTAGAGGCGAGCTGCACCTTTCTGTTCTCATTGAAACGATGAGAAGAGAAGGATATGAATTTAGCGTCTCAAAACCGCGCGTGATCGTAAAAGAGATTAACGGAGTTAAAAACGAACCGATCGAACGCGTCCATATCGAAGTGCCTGAAGAGTTTTCCGGCACCGTCATCGAAGAGCTTTCAAAGAGGCGCGGTGAGATGCAACACCTCAATACAAACGAGCACAAGATCACAAAACTTGAATTTCTGATTCCAACGCGCGGTCTAATGGGCTATCGCAACGATTTTTTAAGTGTCACCCGTGGCCTTGGGATCTTAACGTCGATCTTTGAAAGCTTCCAACCTTGGAAAGGGACCATCGTCGGCAGAACGCGCGGTGTGCTTATCTCCATTGGTCCTGGCAAAACGAACGCCTATGCTTGCTTTAATCTGCAAGATAGAGGCGTCATCTTTGTCTCTCCAGGTGATGAAGTTTACGAAGGAATGGTCGTTGGTGAAAACAGCCGCGATAACGACTTAATTGTCAACGTGACTAAAGGCAAGCAGCTGACAAACGTTCGCGCTTCCGGTAGCGATGAAAATATCATCTTAATTCCTCCTCGCAAGTTCACTCTTGAACAAGCGATCGATTATATTCAAGATGATGAACTCATCGAGGTAACGCCCGATGCAATTCGCATGCGTAAGCGCTTCCTTACAGAAAATGAGCGCAAGAGAAAAGAAAAGTCGTTTGCTTAAACTTGAAGAAGTCGTTAAAGCCTCTTTCTTTTTCGCTCTATTTTCCCTTTAAAAAGGCGCGTCATGATGGCTTTTTGACTTTGTAAACTGCTGATTTTTTCTTTAGCTTCATCTGTTAAAGCAAAGAAATTTTCAGGTTTTTGAGCAAAAGCCTTCATGACTCCTTCAAACATTTTAAAAGTCGCCCCTATCTCCATGTTTTCTTTGGTATCAAGAGCGCTTGCTGCAATCAATAATCCGCCGAGTACTTCTGCTGCCGTATGATATTGCCCTCCTTGCATAAAAAATGAAATGGCGCCAAAGAGTTCTTTAAAATTTTGCCCATCTGGAGTATTTAACGGCGAAAAATCGCTTGGATTTTCCGCAAATGCTAAAAGAGGTGTTAATAATTTTTTCATCTCAGCTTTTCCCGCGAGAAGTGTCAGTCCAAGGACTGTATCTACGGTTGTTCCAGAAATGCTGCAGATGGTTCTAAGAGAATTGTTGTACATGATGGAAGCGACAGACTTCATCTCGGCAAAATCGCCTACTTCTATCCTCTGATGGCTTATACTATTAAATGTCACTTGTATCCCCCCCTCATATTTTCCCGTTTGAGCGTTTTTACTCCCCACGACGAGTTCTTTCAATGCATCTTTTGTCTCTTGCGTCGAAAGATCTTTAATAAGGGCAAGAAGTAGAGGTGTCAGTGTCTCGTCTAATTCTAATATTTTTGCAATCTCTTGCTCTAAAAATGCGCAAGGATCTAAAACCAATTTTTTTATGGCCGTATCAAGTCCTGTTCCCATGCGAAGTAATGAAGGAGGCGATCCCTTATGAAAAAGGATATGTTCATCACTTATTGCTTGATTTAAGTTAAGGATATTTGGATCCTCTTTCCCTAATATTTCAGATGCTAAATTTGAAGCGACTTTATCATCATCTCGATGTGGCATCACGAAAAATGTTTCGTTGGCGCTATTTTTACTTGTCGGCTGATACCCCATAAGTGCCTGGGTTGCCTCTTTCATATGGGGTGCGCTTGTGGCAGTTCTTCCTCTTGCGCCTGTTTTTGATATATTAAATTGTATTTTGCCTATTGCATCTGCAAACTGGTCCACTATGTCATTGGCAAGTCTTTCGATTTTTTCATCTTGCACCAAGGTATCGCCTTGTAAAGCATTTAGCCTTTTCTTTAGCCAATCGATCACCGCCTCTCTTTTGACGCCGCTTTGAAACGCATGCTGAATTTCACTCTTAATGACTTCACTTGGGACTTCAGCAAGCAAGGGATTTTTTCTCATACTAGCTTCTAATTGAGTGAGTTCATCAAAATCTGATTCCCCTTTTATCAATCCTTTTTCGAGCATGACCCTTTTTAAGAGCGTTTGGCCTGCAGGTTGCCCTGCCTCTAAAATAAAGTCGTGCACGAGCTGCCCAAAAGTTGCGGCAAGTTGTATGGAAGCAATTTCACTTCCGGCTACATGCCGCCCCTGATTTGGGGTAAAATGCCTATCAGCTTGTTCCCTATACCATTGCACCATGTTGTTAAAGTCAGCTAAAATATTTTGATTATTTTCGTCGCATTTAAATGGCGCGCCTCTTGCGGCATTTTCTTCTGAGAAAATGTTCCAACGATCATCCCTGCTATCTTCAAGAATTGTGCCGATTCCTCCAGCAAATCCCTTTGATAGCAGCCCGGCAAGGCCATTCAGTAGCATACAGTCGTCTTTATTCTTTAAATCCGCAAGGCGTGCGACATCTTTTAACACATCCATTAATGTCTGAAATTGCACTTTTGGAGGATTGTCATCCGGGACAATGTTTTCGATCGTCATACTTTTTGAACAGGCCATTGCTGCCATGATAGAGCAACCTGTTTTTAATGCGTGCATATCGGCAAAAGCCCCTTGCGCTGTTCGCAGATCAGCCCCTTCGTAGGCTTTAGGACTAACCAAGGACTCTTTTTGCCCATGCAACGCAAGGTCGTCTTTACTCCTAGAATGGAAAAAGCGATGCTCTCGTTGAGTTGGATCAATTTTTGCTGTTATTTTCTCTTCATGCGTTGAACTTGTATCAGTACTAGCTGATTCATCCGATTGTAATTCTTCACCTAGATTATTTTTTTGAGGAGAGTTTCTTTTGATCAGATTATTAAATATCTTGCTGATCTTAGCTCCAACTTTAGGTCGATTTGCAAATTTATGTTTGATCAATGACCCAAATTTCTGAATGTGCCGTAATATGGAAAGCCTTGCTGCTTTGTTTTGCTCTGGAGTCATTGTCCTATTTTCTGGCATTTGACCTGGATCGCGATTGTTTGATGCTTGATTGACACCATCAGGAGTAAAAGGGGGGTACGAAGTTGGGGTATGGGTTTGCTTACTTCCTATATTTAAATTTGGATCAGCCATACAAACCTCTATTTAATTAAACTTACAATTAATACTATATTTTAATTATATCAAATTGTTTAATTAAATAATTGCCAACTACAACTATACACGATAATAATCTGTTCCAACGTCCATTCCCGCTATAAATTGCAGTCTTTCAAGGCTGACAATAGACTTCTTTCGAAACTAAAATCCCTGCCTGTGCCTCCATCCTATTACCCATATCTTTTCTATCGCTGCTGCCGCAGCTCTAATTTTATTTCGCTTCTACCCCACATTCCACGTCGCTTCGCTCCGTTTCATGCGGGGCTGCTGCACTGAAAGCGGCTGCCGCCGCTGGTCACGGCAGTGACCAAAGTGTGATAGCCCCACATGAAACGGAGCGAAGCGACGTGGAATGTGGGGTTGCAAGTAGTTGATAATCAAGCTGCGGCAGCAGCGATAGTACACATATGGGTAATAGGATGGGGGCACGGGCACAGGCAGAGGCACGGGATTCCAGTTTCGAAAGAAGTCTAATAAATCTCCGGGAGGTCGAATTTTGAGCCATTTTTTTGCTGATCGACGTCTGTTGCAAATTCACAGACTCTTGCGAGTAGGGAATTTGCAACAGACGTCGAAATGCGGAAAAAGGGCAGGGCTAGGCGTTTTGCAGATCTTCTTCAAATTTGATTTTAAGCTGGTCCGCTGTAATCCCTTGAGCATTTGTAATATCTGTCCTGCATTTTTTACTTAGTAAAAACTTGATATTGTCTTGATTTTTCTCTGCATATGCAATGTGCAACGCAGTATTTTTCTTTTTGGGGTTGATATCTTGCGCGTTGATGTCGATTCCTGTTTGGAATAAAACGTGCAAATCTATTGGAGTTCCCCACCCTGCCATACGCCTAAACGCCTGCTGCCTAACCTCTTGGGAATCTTTTTTTTCAGGATCTAAGCCACTTTTTTCAAGAACCTTTATAAGAGCTGCACTTGTCTTTAAATATTCTAATTTGGCAGGAGCCTTACTTTCCAATTTTTTTGTATATTCAGCAATAGCGACGGCCGCCTCTTTAATTCTTTGAAGAAGTTGTAAAGATATGCTGTGTGAGTAAGTGCGAACAGCGACCACGTGTGTAATATGACGCTCCTTAAAGAAGGAGACTTGCGAAAGGTATTTTTCATCGCTTTCACTGACGCAATCGAAAAAAGGATCGACAACAACATTTTCTTTTGGTTGTTCGGCTAAAAATTGCTCAAGAGGAATGTAGAATTTCTCATAGGCAATGGTTGCTGGCCCATTGCCTTTACCAACAATGAGACCTTCTTTTGCCTTCACACGTCCCACTATTCCAAAGCAATGGTTATCGTATTCCGGATTGTTTAAATTGCTAGTAAAAATAAGGTTTACATCATCTTCTTGATCTCCGCTTAAGAACTCTAAGGCAAAGCGTTGCATGTGCTCAAGGCAACCGCCTACTTTTAGCAACGTAATCGCCACACATGAGGTCAATCCCTTGGGAAGATCTGGCGGTACATCTAACTTTCGGATATAGTCGCGATACACATTGATCATCCTTGTTGTGTATTTTTTTTCTTCTTCCGTTCCCTTTTCAGAAGTTGCAATGTGTTCTGCTCTCATTAGAGCAAGTATTTGATTACATCGATCCAATCTGTTTAATGACGCGCTC
>JABDAE010000091.1 GCA_013289325.1 Chlamydiota bacterium | reverse complement strand
CTTAGATGCAGCCTTAACTCAAGACAAAGATTCAAAAGTGGCTTGTGAAACTCTCGTGACACATGGCCTTGTGATCTTGGCAGGTGAAATTACAACAAAAGCGCACCTTGACTATCAACAGATTACACGAGATGCTATTAAAGAAATTGGGTACTCAAGCGATGTGCTTGGCTTTAATGGCAACTCGTGCGCTTGCCTTGTCACTATCCACAAGCAATCGAGCGATATTGCCCAAGGTGTCAATGAAGGTGAAGGGCTTTATAAAGAACAAGGCGCAGGCGATCAAGGACTTATGTTTGGATACGCTTGCAATGAAACAAAAGAGCTCATGCCCCTTCCAATTGCAATTGCACACCGCATCATTAAAGAGTTACAAACTTTAAGGCAGCGCAATACTTTGTCTTATTTGCGCCCAGATGCTAAGACGCAAGTGACAATTGAGTATAGTGAAGATAACACCCCATTAAGGCTGCACACGGTCGTCATTTCAACGCAGCATATTGAAGATATCGATCACCATACGCTCTCAAATGATATGAAAGCGCTTGTTAAAAGGGTTGTAGATCCTAAGCTTATCGATGAAAATACTAAATATTTCATTAACCCGACAGGGCGCTTTGTCATTGGAGGGCCAGCAGGTGACACAGGTCTTACAGGGCGAAAAATCATCGTCGACACTTATGGGGGAATGGGGCGGCATGGTGGAGGCGCGTTTTCCGGCAAGGACCCATCTAAAGTCGACAGATCAGCTGCTTATGCAGCTCGTTATATCGCAAAAAATATTGTGGCGGCATCGCTTGCCACAAGGTGTGAAGTACAACTGTCTTATGCGATAGGGGTTGCCAAACCTATATCGATTAAAATTGACACCTTCGGAACATCAAAGGTCGAAGAAGATGTGCTCAGTAAAGCTGTCCATAAACTATTTGATCTATCCCCTAAGGGAATGATTGAGATGTTAAATTTAAAGCGCCCCATCTATCGCAAGACAGCTTCTTTAGGCCATTTTGGGCGAGAGGATGAGGATTTTACCTGGGAAAAAACAGATCGCGTTCAAGACCTTTTAAAAGCATGTCAAGGATACTGCGCTTTTAGTAAGTGATCATATGGTGAGGTAAATCGTGAACGTTTCACGAAGAAAAATTCTTGTGCTAAATACAATAACGTCACGTCAGTATAAACATACTTGATTGTAGGAATATTAAGGGATCGTTAAGAAATAAAGTAAGAGGGACAAATGCTGACAAAATCTCGATTTAAAAGTTTAACAGAAAAGATAGGGGTTACCATTAATGGTGATAGACCCTTTGATATTCAGGTTCGCGATGGCCGCCTATATAAGAAAGGATTCGCACACCCGTCGTTAATTCTTGGAGAAGGATACATGGAAGGCTATTGGGATTGCGACTGCATTGATGAACTTGTTTTTCTCGCGTCTTCTACCGAGGCAATTAAACTTGATAACAATTTATACTCAAAACTTCTCCGTTTGGGCGAGCAAGTGTTAAATTTTCAAAATCGCAAGCGTTCAAAATATGCGGTTGAGCATTATAACTTGAGTAATGATTTCTTCCGCGCCATGCTTGGAGAAACAATGGCTTACACATGTGCTTACTGGAAAGATGCTACTACCCTTGATGAAGCCCAGTACGCAAAATTTGATCTCATTTGCCGTAAGATGTACTTAAAAAAAGGAGATCGGGTTTTAGATTTAGGCTGTGGTTGGGGATCATTGGCTAAGTTTATGGCTGAAAAATATGAATGTGAAGTGGTAGGTGTTAATATCTCAACTGAACAGGTAAGCTATGCTCAAAAGATATGTAAAGAACTTCCCGTAAAAATAGTTCTTAGTGATTATCGAGATAATCAAATCTACAATCCCAAGAAGTGTACTTTTGATAAAGTCGTAAGTGTCGGGCTATGCGAACATATTGGACCAAAAAATTATCAGACTTTTTTTTCTTTGATTCGAGAGAACCTTAAAGAAGATGGACTCTTCTTATTGCATACAATAGGGAAAAATGATTCTAAAGATCCTTACGACCCATGGATAGATAAATATATATTTCCTAATGGATGTCTTCCAACAATTCAGCTCTTAAGCACGGCTAGCGAATGTCTGTTTGCCCTAGAAGACTTTCATAATTTTGGTGTGGATTATGATAAAACCTTGATGGCTTGGCATAAAAATTTTAAAGCCAATTGGCCTAACTTTAAAGATAAATATGGAGAAGTTTTTTATCGAATGTGGAGTTATTATTTGCTTATATGTGCAGGCAGATTTCGTGCGCGTTGTTCTCATTTGTGGCAAATGGTTTTTTCTCCCAAAGGCGTCCTAGGTGGTTATAAGCCTGTCCGATAAAAAATGTTTAAATTTTTGATTCAATGAAACACAAGCCATTTATACTTACCACTTATGGAAACCACTGATCCATATTCACCAGAGCTAAAACGCATTCAACGGACCATCAAAAGGCTTTATAAAAGAGCTAAGCTAAGAGTAGATAAGCAAAAACAAATCCTTGCAGATAGCTTAGCTTTTGAAAAGGTGAGGCATACAGCAGTACTTTTGCAGGCAAATCTTTTTCAAATTAAAGGGAAAATGACTCAAATTGTAGTGCAAGACTGGCTTCAAGAGGGACAAGAAGAAAAGGAGAGTAAAGAGCAAATTATTCTCTTAGATCCCCTGTTAAAACCCCACACGCAAGTGGCCAAGCTGTATAAGAAGGCAAAAAAACTACAAGCCGCCATTCCCTATGCCAAAGTAGAGTTAGAAAAGGCCGCGCAAACTTTAAGCTTTTACGAAGCGGCAATTAAAGAACTTGATGCCATTTCCGACCAAAAAACTTTAGAGGCCTTTAAGATTCAATACGATCTGCAAGAGCCACTCCTTCCTAAAATTCACACTAAAGGAAAGGAGCTGCCTCCAAAACCATATCGCGAATTTTTCTCTAAAGATGGCACCCCAATTTGGGTAGGGAAAAGCGCTAAAAACAACGACATCATGACCTTTAAATATGCCAATGGATCTGACTTTTGGCTCCACGCCCATGACTTTGCAGGATCGCACGTGATCATCAGACCTTTACAAAATCAAGAAATTAGCCAAGAAACCTTTGCCGAAGCTGCAGAGCTTGCCATGAGATACAGCCAAGGGAGGAAGGCCAAAGACGCCGATGTTTGCCTAACACAAGTTAAATTTTTGCGCCGTATCAAAGGCGCATTTGGGAAAGTGACCCTTTCAAGCTATAAACTCTTGCATGTTGCGCGCTAAAGACAGTTCCTCTTAAAGGATATTTATGCTATATTTTTGGGATATGACAATTTGAAGGTTGAAAGCAGCAGATGGTAAGCAAGTGGCTAGAATGGATCAATTACGGCATCATGGGATGCATTTCCCTATTGCTTGTGCTTGCTCTTTACTATTTTACTTTTCAACCGCGTGAATTTCCCCTTCCGGATGTAGAGCAAAAAAAGATCAATATCCCCAAAGATGCCTTTCAAAGGACACAAGAAGAGTACGATGCCGTTGGTCCCCCTGCTCTTTTATTATCGTTTGCCCCTTTAAGCGTGCAGCTGCCAGACCTTCGCAAACACCTTGTCTTTTATGGCAAAAACAGTCGCCCTGATGCCGATCCTGAATCTTCGACTTTGTTTTTCTCCTTTACGAATAATCGAACAGCTGCTTACGTAAGCTCAGGAGGCTATTTATATGTCATGTACGATAAAAAACAAACGCCTCCTCAATATGTGTTTTCTGAAGAAAATGCGCAAACGCCTCTTTGGATCGAGCCTATCTTAAAGGGAAATCAAGCCCTCGTTAAGGTGAGGATGAAGGGGGAAAATGGGCAAATCATCCAAGAGCCTGCAGCTTATGCCGAGATCACCTTTCCTGAAAAAGAGTTTATGCAATTTGGCCATATGGGATGGGAAATGGGCAAAACTCGCGTCGATGGGAGTTTGCTCGCAAGACAAAAAGCCAAATGGTATGGTGTTGATCAATTTATCGAAGACCACGGCGGCGAGGAATATAAAGAATGGAAGGGCAAGCAAAGACTTGATTTTGGCGAAGGTGAAGAGGCGTATTCGGTCTATGTCTCCTTAGATGAATGTCTTATCTGGCAAGAAGAGCGTTGGTATCTTGCCAATACTGTTGAAAATTCTAAAGCTTATCCGCTGATGTGCATCAAACGCGTTGACGATAGGATCATGAATTTTTGGCTTTGGGATGTCGATGGCAAGGGAAAGACGATCTTAAATCTAATGAAGACAAAAGAGCCTTTTGCCCCGCAAAGCTTTGAGCAAAGCTTTAAATTTGTGGGCGCCAGAACTAGATCTCAGTTTATTTTTGAGATCAATGGCGAAAGGGTGTTGTTAAGCCCTGCAGATTGGCTTTTATTTGAGGATTTGAGTTGGAAAAAGCTGCAAACAAGCCAAGAAATCGATGATTACGTAGAGCGCAAAAGAGTAGGCCCTCTCTTTATCTTCGATCGGATTGATAAAACAGACGACAGCAACGTGATCGTCGGCACCATTTATAGCTTAGCTCGCTCTGAAAAAGCTGAGATTTTTATCCCCTTACAGCAGACCGGCAGTCCCGAAAAAGGGGGGGGGAAGGAGAAAGGTAAATCGGGCGAGAAGGGCAAATCGAGTGAAAAAGGGGCAAAATCTACGCCAAAAGAGAATGCAACCGCTCAAAAACCTGCCTATGGACCTATTGCAGATCAATTTCCTCAAGCACAAAGACTTAACCAAGTAAGCCCTCCCGCGACAATACAGCAACAAATGCAAGGTCAACAAATGCAAGGCCCGGGAGGTCCAGCAATGGGCATAAATTATGGGGCACCTTCCAATGCAGGAGCTGTGCAAGGCATTACAAACCAACATTTAAAAAACAACTACCCAGCCTATCGATCGGCAAACCACATGGGAAACGAAATAGATGAAGATGATGAATATGATGAAGATGATGACTATGAAGATTAATATGAGAACTTTACTTAGTAAAAGAAGCGCGTTACTTCTTTTTTTACTGCTCACATCCATTTCATATGTCGACGCTCAGACAATCGCTGAAAAAAAGGCGGGGATCCACAGCGAAAGTAGCGACATGACCCCTGAGATGCTGAAAACTTTAAAAGATGTTAATCGAGAGCTAAAACTTGCGCAAGGTAGATTGTTTATCCTCTACGCTCAAGTCAATGAGTATTATGCCCAAAATCAACCGGAAAGCGCTTTTGCCACTCTTTTAGTCAAAATCAATGAGATGCGAGAGCAGATCATTCAAATTGAAAATAACTGGCGCAAAATGGCGGCTGAAAGCGGCAAATTTGAGTCGTACGCCCTCTGGCATCAGCCGGAAACGACTATTGGTCAGCTTGTCATGGATTACGGATCGCAAGATTATGTCTATCTAGTGCCAGAAGAGATCGGCGAGATGAAGCTTAGTGTCGATTCCAACATCCCAATCCCAAGAGCTTCGTGGGAAGAGATGTTAGAGATTTTGCTTGCGCAAAACGGCGTTGGCTATCGCCAATTGAACCCATATTTAAGGCAACTTTTCTTGCTTAAAGATAATAAGTCGGGCTTAAAACTGATCACCAATGAAAGAAAAGATCTAAATCTTCTCGCCCCACACACTAGAATCTGCTTTGTGCTAACGCCAGAACCTGCAGAAGTTAAGCGCACATGGCTATTTTTAGAAAAATTTGTCAACTCCAATAGCACTCTCTTGCAGCAAGTAGGAAGAGATCTGCTCATCATCGGACCTGTATCTGAAGTGCAAGATCTGCTCAAGCTTCAAGACTTTGTCGCAGCGAATAAGGGGGACAAAGAATATAAAATATTTCCAATGAGAAAAGTCGATGCCGAAGAGATGGCAAAAATATTGGCAGCTCTCTTTGATCATGTCGATGTCCCGGCTATTGAACCTAAAAGCACTTCCAATGAAACGAAAGGGAAAACATTAAGAACTCGCATTGAAAAACCGACTCCTCCAAAAAAAGAATCTCACGATGCGGATGGGGCAAATGGACTTAAAGTTATTGCCCTTTCCAATATTACAAGGGCTTTATTTTTAGTCGGAACGAAAGAAGAAATTAAAAAGGCCGAAGAGATCATCGAGCAAGTTGAAAATCAAGTGGGAGAGGCAAGAGAGAGAACGATCTTTTGGTATACCGCAAAACATACAGATCCAGAAGAGCTTGCTGATGTTTTGGAAAAAGTCTACCGCCTGATGGTGGTCAACAACCTCTCTGAAAAGTCAGATAAAGAGCAAGAGGGGCAAGATAAAAATAGACCCTGGCCCAATAATTGGCCAATGCCTGCCTACCCCTCATCAGAGCAAATTGCAGCGAGTATCGTCGATAGGGAAAGGTCTTACTTACCATCCGAGCTATATCAAAAAGACTTCTATCAGCAAGGTGGCTATGCAGTTAATCCCACCCCAATTGAGCCAAGATCGACCAAAGACCCCAAGATCAATAAATCGCGCGATAACTTTATCGTCGATCCCAAGACAGGCTCTATTGCGATGGTCGTTGAGGCCGATATTTTGCCTAAATTAAAAGATTTGCTTAAAAAAATTGATGTCGCCAAACGCATGGTGCAAATTGAAACGCTTCTTTTTGAGAGAAGGCTCAATAAGCAAAATAATTTTGGGATGAATCTATTAAAAATTGGCGATTGCGCTAAAAACACAAACTCAAGTTGCCTCAACTGGAATGAAGGGGGCACCGGGATCTTAGATTATCTCATCAGCGGTAAGTGCTCATCTGCCTTTCCGGCTTACGATTTACTTTTTCGCTTCTTGATGACGCAAGATGACATCCAAATCAATTCCAGCCCATTGATTGTGACCACAAACCAAACGCCAGGTGAAATTTCGATTGTTGAAGAGATCTCTGTCAATATGGGGATCTATGATGTGGAAACGGCAAAAGGGGTGACACTTGAAAAATCCTTTACCCGTACACAATACGGTATTTGGATCTCGATTACACCGACGATCCATATGACAGAAGAAGGGGATGAAGGGGGTGAGCCGAGCTATATCACTTTGGAAAATGACATCACATTTGACACCATCCAAGTGGGAAGCGATCCTGAAAAACCTGACGTGACGAGAAGAAATATCAGCAATGAAGTAAGGGTGCCGGATGGTCAGACGGTGATCCTTGGGGGCTTAAGAAGAAAAATTGCAAGAGATTCCAAAGAATCGATCCCTTTCTTAGGAGAGCTGCCAGCCATTGGCAAGTTCTTTAGCATGAGAGAGCTCTCAGATGCAGAAACTGAGATGTTTATCTTTTTAACGCCGACGATTATCTCCGATCCTTTAGAGGACTTTGAAAGAATTAAGTATGAGGAGATGAGGAGAAGGCCTGGAGATATCCCTGAATTTGTTTGCTGCTTAAAAGAGGCCATTGATCTTGAAAGAAGCCGTGTGTTGCTTCAATCAATGGATATCCTTTTAGGACCTGAGCCCGACAGGTGCCACAGCCCTGCGTACTTAAGACCTGCAAATAACACAAACGCCACTTGGATTGAACAATGCAATTTCCTACCCCCTTGTCCAGAATATGATGGGAGAGGATGCGATGGAAGGTAAAGAAGAGGCTAAACCCCATTCTGACGATTTTCTACGGCAAGACATGGTGCGTCAGGGGCTTATCAGCTCAGATGACAGCAATCGATCACTTGCCCTTGAGTTTGGCCTGCCTCTTTATGCTGATTTATCTTCCCATAAGATTTCTAAAGAGCTTTTAAAAAAAATCCCCTATAGCTTTGCCAAAAAAAACTGTATTTTTCCCGTTAAAGAAGAAGAGGGAGAAATCTACATCGCCATCTCAGATCCCTTGCATCTTGAAGCCCTGGAAGAACTTCGCCATATGCTCAATACGGAAGTAAAAGCCGTTTATAGCCCTAAAGACAGTATCCTTTCGGCCATCAACGACCTTTATAACCGCGAGCATGGGGCAGCTTCTGAAATGATCGCCAACTTAAAAGATGGCAGCGATGATGGAAGGGGCGATGGGGAACAAGAGGTGTATGATTTACTTGACGATGCGGGAGCCCAAGCGCCTATTATCAAGCTTTTAAATCTAATTTTAACCGAGGCCATTCAACAAGGAGCTTCTGACATCCATTTTGAACCTTTTGAAGATCGTTTGCGCGTCAGATACAGAATCGATGGCGTATTGCAAAATAGACATTCGCCGGCGCAAGAGTTTCAATTACAGCTAATGACACGTGTAAAGGTCATGGCAAAACTCGATATTGCAGAGCATCGCCTTCCTCAAGATGGGCGCATTAAATTGAAGATGGGGAGAAGGGAAATCGATTTTCGAGTCAGCACGGTGCCGGTTGCCGGCGGTGAAAGGGTTGTCATGCGTATTTTAGATAAAGGGAATGTGATTCTTGGGCTTGATAAGATCGGACTGCTTCCTACAGTGTATGAAGAATTTAAGAAACTCATTGCAATGCCAGAAGGCATTATCTTAGTGACAGGACCTACCGGAAGTGGGAAGACGACAACGCTTTATAGCGCCATTTGCGAGATGTATAATGAAGAAACAAACATCATGACCATTGAAGACCCTGTGGAATATAACTTGCAGGGTATTGCGCAAATCGGGGTGCAGCCAAAAATTAAGTTAACCTTTGCAACGGGACTAAGGCACATTCTAAGGCAAGATCCAGATATCATCATGATCGGGGAGATTCGCGATACAGAAACTGCTGAGATATCGATACAGGCCTCATTAACCGGTCACCTTGTATTAAGCACACTGCATACAAATGACGCTCCATCTGCCGTCACGCGCATGGTCGATATGAATATCGAGCCCTATCTTCTCTCTTCCACCCTCGTAGGAGTGCTTGCGCAACGTCTCGTGCGCCATATTTGTCCCGAATGCAAGATAAGCTATACACCAACAGATAAAGAATTGCAAAGCATAGGGCTTGAGCGCGAACATCTTCTTAACAATACACTTACAATGGGCAAAGGGTGCAGTGCCTGCTTTAACTCAGGTTATAAGGGCCGCCATGGAATTTATGAACTGATGATTGTCAATAACGCCCTTAAAAAACAGATCGTCAAAAGCCCAGATGCCATTGAACTGAGAAGAATTGCCCTTGAGACGGGGATGATCAGCCTGCTGACTCATGGCAGCCACCTCGTTAAACAGGGAATTACGACTGTGCAAGAAGTTCTTCGCGTGACGCGTGGCCTAGATATAGCAGGATAACACCTCTTATGGCACTATTTCAATATAAAGCAATCGATTCTCTCGGCAAAAAGAAAAAAGGCTTTATCGAAGCAGAAACCGAGCGAGATGCTAAGAGCAAGCTAAGGGAAATGGGGCTGATGGTGATGACCTTAAGCTCAAAAGCTGGAGTCAATGCCAAGCAAAATCTGAAAGGAGAAAGTCTTCTTGCCTTTACAATGCAGCTATCGCAGCTAGTTGGAGCTGGCGTCCCCCTTTATGAGAGCCTTGTCGCAATCGAGCAACAATGCCGCGGGGCGCCTTATCATCGCGTCATCTTAAGCCTTTGCGAACAGATCAAGGCGGGCTCATCCCTTTCTTTTGCGATGAGCACTTATCCCGGTAGCTTTAATAAGCTGTATTGCTCTTTAATTACAGCAGGTGAAGCCGTCGGCTCATTAGAGATCGTCTTAGAAAAGCTCCATCAGCTGCTCGCTAAGCAAAATAAGCTTAAAAGCGAGGCGATCACGGCAATGGTGTATCCTGTGATTTTAGCCTCCTTTTCATTTTTGATCATCATTATGCTCTTAACCTTCGTCGTCCCCTCAATTGAAGGGATCTTTGCCGAGAGAAAGCTCAACAGCTTTACAACCTTTGTGCTTACAGTCAGCCATCTTTTTAGACAATACTGGTGGCTTTATATCCCCATATTTTTTGGCTCTATCGGCTATGCAATTTATCGCTTAAGAACGCCTGCGGGAAGACTTTGGATAGAGAGAACTTCTTTAAAAGTCCCTCTCTTAAGGACCCTTGTGATCCAAACGGGCGTTGCCAGATTTTGCCGCACAATGGGCACTTTATTGCAAGGTGGGCTTCCCTTTATCGAAGCGTTGAGGATCTCTTCTGATGTGGTTCGCAATGTGGCAATTGAAGAAGAGATCAAAAAGGCTGAAAAGAACATCATCGCGGGAAGCTCCCTTGGCAAAGAGCTATCCAAGGCCAAGCTATTTCCCTCAATGGTTGCCCAAATGCTCTCAGTTGGCGAAGAATCCAGCACGACCGTCACGATGTTTAATCGGATCGCCGATATGTATGAAGGAGATGTCGAAAAGACCTTAGCGCGCCTCATGGCCCTTTCTCAGCCTGTAATCTTAATTGTCATGGGCACCATTATCGGCATGGTGCTTCTTGCCATCTTGCTGCCTTTAACAGACGTTAGCTCCTTTGCGATGTAAAGTACGCTTTATTAGACTTCTTTCGAAAGAAATCTATTTATCTTCTCATTAATCGTTTTGACCAAAGCCTTAAGACCTTCTGCGTGGAGCCAGGCCGATAATTTTATTACCTGGGATTACCAAAAACTCGGCAGTGAGGCCGGGTTTACTATTGTTATCTACTTTTTCTGTACCGTTTCCCATACAGACGTCAAAATAACCATGTGTAACAGGATCATGCATTCCATCTGAGACGCGAGTGTAAGTACAAACCCCTTGATTGTCTGCGTCTGAGTCGTGAAAGGCAAAACGACCTGTTTTAAGAAAAACGATTAAATTAAGAATGGTCGCCTCCCTTAAATTCGGCGCTCCATAAGGATGATCTAATCCAGGGACAGGAAGACGTTCTGGGGCAACCAATGCTAGCTGTTCAGGCAATGACTTTCCCCTACTTTCTTCAAAGACAAATCTTGGCGCAAGAACCCAATACGGCTCCCCTATGGGTTGATCTCTCAAAGTTTCCATTAACTCTGTAATATAGGGGTTAACTTGTTTAAAACCAGGATTTTGGGGAGCATTTGGCAAATGCGGCATGTGGGACGCCATAAGTTCATTTAGTTCCCGGAAGTAGAGTGGATTTCCTTGAGCATCGACGTTAGAAACTAGAAAAAGCTCGTGTGTTTCGGCCTTTGTTTTCCCAGGAGTCCAAGGGCAAGGGCTATTTAGGTCTTCCACAAAATAATCTGGGATGGGCGGTGCATTGTGAATGGTGACTCCTAACTTCTCTTTCCACTGCTTCACCCCAAAGGCTAAGTCTGTCGCATCTTTCAGTTTTGGCTCCATCCTGATACCCTTGGCATTAGCTATTTCTTTCAATTCCCTTTCCTCATCCATAGAAAGACCCTCATACTTCAATTGAAGAGGCTGCAACTTGATACCTAATGTTTCAAACGCATTGATGGCTTGATTTACACCATGCACATGGACATAAATGAGATGACATTGACCAAGCAGCTCCCAAAAATCTTCCGTCAGAATATTAATCTCATTTAATGGAATGATGAATTTAGTCTCTACATGATGCTGTTGGCTAGATTTCTTTTCTTCGAATGTGACATCCAGGCGTTGCAATAAAAGCCTCATCAATTTCACTTTAAGATTTTCTAGTCGGTACTCATTGGCAAAGATCAGTAATTCTATAGTTTCATCCAGTGAAAGGTGTGAGGTATCTAGCGTTGGAATAGAAAGGCATTCGACAAATTTTAGAATCAATTTCTGGGATACATCCCCAAGATCTAGCTTTTTTTCCTTCTGCAATATCTTATCAAAAACTTCACTTTGACCCATAAGGCTGTCTCTTAAAATATCAACCTGACCATCTTCAGTGAAAATGGTAATCTTACTTGGGTCAGATGTCACAAGGATTTCGCCTTTTAACGCGTCAATTGTATGGATAAGATCCTTTTGAACAACTCCCCTTTCTTCACAAGCCGCCTTTGATAAAAGGCTTAAATGACTCAATTTTAGACGTTGAGAACCTCCAAATTTTTCCTTATTTGCAAGCGCAGAATCCAACAGATCTTTGATCTGTTTAGCATTCTCCTTTGGATTTTCAGACTTAACCATCGTAGAAATCAAACCCTGAAGAGAATATAAACAACTAGTTGGATCAAATGATGCATTCGACATAACAACCTCTCAATTACAAATAAAACGCCAATAAAATATAAATTTTATTATACAATTAATATTAATATGTTGTCAAAACTGTTGTCTCGGTATCCG
>JABDAE010000090.1 GCA_013289325.1 Chlamydiota bacterium | reverse complement strand
AAAAAAAAGAAAAGACACACTTTGAAAAGTCAGGTCGTGGTAGACAAGAAGACTCATTTTGAACCTAGAAACGGCAGTTCGAGATGCTAAATTGGCGCAAGATCTTGAATTAGAATCACTTTGCAGTGGGGCGGGACATTCCCAAGTGGTGAAGGACCGCCCCACTGCAAATGATTCTGGTTCAAGAGATTGTGTCAAGTTAGCGTCTCCAACTGCCGTTTTTAGGTTGAACTCAACGCAGAGACGGAGAGTCGGAGAGACGCGGAGAAACAGGCTTTATCTCTGCGTCTCTCCGGCTCACCGCCTCTGCGTTAGTCATAAAATACCTCGATCTTTTTGGATATTGTTCTCATTTTTTTGTTCTTGAAAGAGGAGAGTATGCTGAAAACTTTAATTACGCAAGAGGTCTATTTTTAAACGCTTTATGTTGGTGCATGGCCTTAACAGCTGCAATTTCAGCCTCGTCAAATTTCTTGTATTGGCTAAGATAGACAAAGCCAACTGCCATCAAAGCCTGATCATCCGTTAACCTCTTTACAATTCCTTTTTCTATTTTTTCCAAGTTGTCAGGAAGTCCTCGATACACGGGCAAAATGATGATGAATTCATCTGCAAAATCACTTCGGCGCACAATCAAATCCTCAGGCCTTAAAAGACTTTTAATTTTAAGAACGGCTTTGATCAGCATAGCATCCCCAGCTTGATAGCCGATCGTATCATTGATCTGTTTTAATCCATTTAAATCTGCAATGCCAAATATATATTCTGCGACATCCTCTCGATTATTTCCTCGACAAAACGCTTCTAACTTATCAACTACACATTCTTTATAATAAAGGGAATTAGCGATTTGAGTAAGGGTATCTGTGTGAGCCATATCGTAAAGCTCCTCAATTGCAAGCGCTGCGCTTTTTAGGAGATTGGCAGCTCTTTCAGGGTCCAATGGACCCTTTTCCAAAAGCCCGTCAGCCTCTTTAAGTAACGATTGTACGAGTTGATTAAAATGGCTTATCTGATTTATGCGATTGCGAAACTTTGCCATTTTCCTCACTTGCTGTCCTTCTTCAACCTAGCCCGATAAGATTGATAGGCAGTTCGAGATGGCAAATTAATGCAAGATCTCATATTTGTTTTCCTTAGAAGGGTCTTGATTCCAGCTGACAATGTGCAATGAACTTTTAAGCAAAATAAGTTCACAAAAATGACCTGTTTTAACCTTACTTTGGCCTACGCCATTTTTAACTAACTGGTTAAAAAAACGAAGAATCCCATTACTCGTGACGGCCACAACTGTATCACCTGCAGCGTAGGCGTTGCTTAAATTTTTAAGCCACTCCCCTATATTTTTTATATGACCCTCTTGGGTGCCCTTAAAATGATTTTGCCATATCCCGCAAGCATCCCACAACTGATGCTCTTCTTTCCAATGACGGCAAATTTCCTCTGTTGTAAGCCCCTCCCAAAGTCCATAGTCGATTTCATTAAGAGCTGCAATGCCAGTGGCAATTTTGTTTTCGACATTAAGGGTCTTGCCGACAATTTGCGCCGTTTCCGTTTGCCTTTTTAAAGACCCCGCATAAATGGTGCTTGGAATAATATTATTAATTTTTAAGTAGTTAGCAAAGAAAGCCGCTTGGGCTTGCCCATATTGTGTCAAAGGTAGATCTGTTCTTGCCCCCACTTGGCGAGGCGTTTCATGCGATTCAAAGGTATTTCCATGCCTTAGCAAGAAAAGCGATATCCCCTTTTCTTGATTCATATAAGCAATTCACCTTGCAGCAATTCACCTTGCAGCAATTCACCTTGCAGCAATTCACCTTCTAGCGCAATCACCTTTTCTACAAATGTGATGTCTTCCGGACGATCTACCGAACCATGAGTGCGGCCTTTATAGTCGACTTGCACAATTTGAATCGGAATTCCGTTTTCTAATGCGCGCAGCGGCTCAAGTTTTTCAGACCGCTCTAACACCCCTTCTGGTAAAAGGGATAGCGCCTGCAATGTTTTGGCTCTATAAGCATAAAGACCGATATGGCGATAGATGACTCTATCTTGATGATGTTCTTGGCGATTGTAGGGAATTAACGCTTTGGAAAAATAAAGCGCTTTTCCCGTCTTATCAAAAACAACGGTAGTGCCACTAGAGCTTCCTCCTTGTTTACTCGCAATAAAATCGGTAAGTGCTTGTCCACATAATTGTACGGCAGGTGTCGCGATCTGGATGGAACTATCATTTTTCATCGTTTTTAAAAGCGCATCCACAACCCAAGGTGGGGTAAGAACAGCATCTCCTTGAAAACTAAAAAAAATTTGGAACTGATGATCAAGTGCTCGGCTAACTTCTGCAACGCGATCTGTGCCCGTTAGGCAACTTGAACTTGTCATCATTACATTTGCCCCAAACCCTTCTGCAAAGCGTTTTAAGGATTCATCATCTGTAGCGATGATCACCTCATCAGCATCTGGAACAGCCTTTGCAATGCGCCATACCCTTTCAATCATAGCCATGCCATTAATCAAGGCAAAAGGTTTATTGGGAAACCTGGATGACGCCATCCTAGCAGGAATTACGATAAGCGATTTTTCGGACATATTAGACCTATTTAACTTACAGAAAAAATATCTTTGATTTTGTCAAGAAACCCTTTCCGCTTCGGCAAATTAGCAGGACTTTCAAGTTTGCTAAACTGCTTTAAGAGCTCTATTTGTTCAGCAGATAACTTAGAGGGAGTCTCTACAAAGATTTTTACCAAAAGATCGCCTTTGCCATGTCCATGGACATTGGGCATCCCTTCTGATTTAATGCGAAATACTTTTCCATTTTGAGTGCCTTCCGGAATACTCAAGCGGCACGAATGGTTAAAAAGCGAGGGCACATCTTTTTTGCTACCAAGAGCTGCTTCTGTAAAACTGATCGGAAGATCAAGCAGCAAATCATCGCCATCTCTTTCAAAGACTTTATGCGGCTCAACTTGAATAAAGACATATAAATCCCCAGCAGGTCCTCCCCCTTGGCCAGCGTCCCCATATCCACCCATCTTTAGACGCATACCGCTATCAACACCACCTGGGATATGAATTTTGACATGTTGCTTTTCCTTGGCAACGCCTGCGCCATGGCATTCTTTACAAGGATCTGTGATCGTTTGTCCTTCTCCATGACACTCAGGACATGCCATCGACATACTAAAAAATCCTCGCTGCTCAAAAACCTGCCCGGACCCAGAACAACGATTGCATCTTTTTATCCCCTTGGGACTAGCAGATCTTTTTCCTTTACAGGCATGACACGTGACATAATTTGTAATCGCAAGTTCTTTATCGACGCCGCGAGCTGCCTCTTCAAAACTGACTGTAATATTTACCCTTTTACTAGCTCCCTGGCGTCTTCCAGAAGATCCTCCACCGCCACCTCCACCCCCACCACCAAAGAGAGTATCGAAAATGGAATCTGAAGCCTGCCCCCCGCCAAAAGCTCCCATAAAGGTACGTAATGCTTCATCCATCGAAGAAAAGCCTTGAGAGCTTCCCATTCCGGCCATGCCGTCGATTCCCGCTTTGCCGTGCCTATCATAAATTTGACGCTTCTTTTCGTCCGATAGCACTTCATAAGCTTCAGAAATTTCTTTAAAACGAGCTTCAGCAACTTTGTCGCCTGGATTTTTATCAGGGTGAAACTTTAAAGCTTGCTTGCGGTAGGCTTTTTTAACTTCATCTGGGGTTGCATTTTTTTGAATTTCAAGAGTTTCATAATAATCTGCCATAACAACCATCCGATTAGATAAGATTTCGATAGATAAAAAGAGGAAAGAAGCGCTTTAATAAAGCGCTTAAAAAACACTCACATCATAAGCTTAAGCATAAACTATATTGGAGTCAGCTTCTTGTTTGAATTAGGTAAAAGCTACCTCAAGAAAAGCTACTCTAAATAAATTTGCAAAAAAGCCAGCACTTTTAGACCTGCCTTTTTTAGACCTGCCTTTTCTTGCGCTATCATTAAATAACAAAGGGCTCTAGAAATAACAAAGGGCTCTAGTCAGTATTGGCGGTATGCTTAACGAGTTCTGCGATACTTTAAGGCAGCTTTTGATTTTGCTCGCTTTCTTACAGATGGCTTTGCGTAAAAGCGATGTGCTTTCACTGTCTTCATCACGCCTTCTTTATCCAAACGCTTCTTCAATGCTCTTAAAACTTTATCAATTGAATCGCCGACTCGAACTTTTACAACTGTCATTTAGCTTACTATCCTAATTTGTGAAGGGAAAAAATCCCTAAGGTTTACTTTTTCGGGTTTACTTTTTCAGGTTTACTTTTTTGGTCTCATATTCTAATGACGGCATTATACCTTTTCTCGCTAGAATTAATCAAGAGATTTCTCAATTTCAGCTTGCGTTTTGCGCATATAAAGCAATTGAAGATGACCGTCTATTGTAAAATCATTTTGTAAATAATTTTGTAATCCGCTTTTGTACATATGCAATGGAGATGGATAGAGTTCTTGCCAAACACAATGAGACATTGAATCTCCATATTTTGCTTTTAATGAAGATGCATTTGGCGTCACGATTAAAGGCACTTCAAGAAGAAGTTCTTTGCTTTTCTCAATAGATACCATGCACGGCTCTCCATGGTAAGTGACACACCCATTTGCATTCAGATGCCCAATTTGTAAATAGACGCCCCCAATTTTTGCATCAATTAAAACGGCAAATGTAAGACCTGCATCTGTTGGTATGAAAGATCGCAAAGTCGAAATAGCCACTAATGGAATCTGCAGCGCAACACTTAAAGTTTTTGCAGCTATTGCTGCAACGCGCAAGCCCGTATATGAGCCAGGACCTACTCCTACGCATATAAAATTTAAATCAGATAAAGCAAAAGAAAGAGATCTCATCCCCTTTTGCAACTCTTCAAGCAGGTAATCTGAAGATTGAAACCCATGCGGCAGATGGAGGCATTCAAGAAGCTTTCCCTCTTCAAGAAATGCAACGAGCCCTTTTTCCGTGGATGAATCTAAAACCAATGCACGCATAACGCTCACTTAATTTAATTCGATGAATTGTGGAAGAATTAATTTTTGTAATGTTTGTAGAAAATAACTATCCGTCATTCCGGCCATATAGTCGACAACCATCTGAATAGGTGGCGTACTCTTTTGATATTTAGATGCCTTATTATGCGCAAAATGCATCCATACAACGCTATCTTTCTCTTTTTCATTGAGCTCTTTCAAAAGAAACTCAAATAAAATGCGGTAGCTTCTCTTAATTTTTTGCGATTCTACTTTAAGTTTGGGATGGGTGTAGATATGTTCAAAGTTAAACTTACGCAATATTTTAAGCGCGTTAAAGGTTTCCTCTGATATCGCGATATAATCTTTCCCATAGCTTTGTTTAATCAAATCCGCCGCGAGATTGCCCAAAATTTCTCTATTAGAGTCCCCTAAGAGAGTCTTCGGCACGGAAGAGCGTTGCAAAATCCCAAGACTTATCGCATCTTCAATATCCCGACCAAGATAGCTCATCGTATCGCAAATTTTGACAAGGCACCCTTCTAATGTACCCGGAAATATATTGCGATCTGGGTCTTGTAATTTTATCATTTTCTCTTCATTGTGATCTGACCACGTCTTGCCAAAAACAGGACTTATGATTGGACTGCTCATACCTCCGTCATGACATAAAAATCCATCATAAACTGATAACCCTAAATTTAAAGGCTCAATCTCAGTAAACAATCGACACGACTGCCAAGGATGAGCAAAAATACCGTTGCCATACTCTTCAGAAAGCTCTGAAAGATACCCTTCCCCCTCATGGCCAAAAGGAGGATGCCCCACATCGTGCCCAAGTGCTATGGCCTCTACTAAATCCAGATTCAGTCCTAAAATTTCTGCGATCCCCCTAGAAAAATTGCTCACTAATTGCACATGCAAGCCCCTATGGGTTACATGGTCGTTTGAAATGAGGTAGACGACTTGCGTTTTATCTATATAGCGCGCATAAGCTTTGGAATGGACAATCCGATCGACATCTCTTTTATAAGGGAGGCGATGGTCTTCTTCTTTCCCAAAAAATCGATTATGGTGGCGCGAAAGAGAAGCTTTGGGATGCAACAGGGTGTGTTCCCTATTTTCTGCGGTTTGTCTCATCTGAAATAATACGTCATCTAATGGCATTCATCACATCCTAGTTTTCGGGCTACAAAAGTCAGTATAAAAATCAGTATATATTGAAATCATTCCGGAAAAAAAGTAAAATATGCTCCAATCGTTGATGAACTCGAATCTTTAAGTGAGATAAAAAATTGAAAAAGAAAGTGATAAAAGACAAAGCACCTACTTCCAGTAACAATTTAATCGAATCCTTTGAAGAAGAGCGGCGCGCCAAAAGAAAACTGATTCGAGTCCCCCATCAAATCGACATTCTCCCAGTTGTGAGGCGCCCCCTTTTTCCCGGCATGGCAGCTCCTATTGTCGTGGAAGATGGCCCATTTTATTCGATGTTAAAACAAGTGGCCAAAACATCGCATAAATGTGTCGGCTTACTCCTTACCAAAACAGAATCAGTAAACCCATACGAAGCGAAATTAGATGATTTACATGCCGTAGGTGTTCTTGCAAGGATTCTTCGCATCATCCCAATAGAGCAGGGGGGCGCTCAAATCATCTTAAATGTCGAAAAGAGAATGAAAGTCGTTACTCCTTTGGCAAACCATAAGGAAAAAACACTTAGGGCTGAGGTCGAATATATCGAGGATAAACCGATCCTAAATGATGAGCTAAAGGCTTACTCGATCAGCATCATCTCCACGATCAAAGAACTTTTAAAGCTAAATCCGCTCTTTAAAGAAGAATTGCAAATCTTCCTTGGCCACTCAGAATTCACAGAGCCAGGAAAACTTGCTGACTTTGCTGTTGCCTTGACGACAGCTTCAAGAGAGGAATTGCAAGACGTTTTAGAAACATATGATGTTCAAGGCAGAATCGATAAAGCCTTAAGCTTGCTCAAAAAAGAGCTCGACCTTAGCATTTTACAAAGCAATATCAACAAAAAAATTGATGCGACGATCTCAAAGAGTCAAAAAGATTTCTTCTTACGCGAACAGCTGAAGACGATAAAAAAAGAGCTTGGAATTGAGAAAGAAGATAAATCCCTTGATAAAGATAAATTTGAAACAAGACTTAAGGAAAGAAATGTTCCTCCCGATATTCTAAAGGTGATTAACGATGAATTAGAAAAGTTAAACTCCCTTGAAACTCATTCTGCTGAATACGGCGTGGTAAGAGGCTACTTGGATTGGCTCACGATCATTCCTTGGGGGATCTATAGCAAAGAGTCTAATGATCTCGCAGAAGCCGATGCGATCTTGCAACACGATCATTATGGCCTTGAAGACATCAAAGAAAGGATTTTAGAATTCATCGGCGTTGCCAAATTATCCGGCACTGTCAAAGGGAGTATCCTTTGCTTGGTCGGCCCTCCTGGAGTCGGAAAGACGAGCATCGGAAAAAGCATTGCAAGGGCCTTGAGCCGCAAATTTTACAGATTTTCTGTTGGTGGTATGCGCGATGAAGCTGAAATTAAAGGACATAGAAGAACTTATATTGGAGCTATGCCTGGAAAACTTATTCAGGCTCTAAAATATTGCCAGACTATGAATCCCGTCATCATGCTCGATGAAGTCGATAAAATGGGAAGCAGCTATAATGGAGACCCGGCTTCTGCCCTTTTAGAGGTCCTTGACCCTGAACAAAATACCGAATTTTTAGACCATTATCTAGATGTGCGTTGCAATCTCTCAGACATCCTCTTCATCGTCACCGCCAATGTGTTAGATACAATTCCAGAGCCTTTAAAAGATCGAATGGATATCATGCGCCTTTCTGGCTATATCCAGCAGGAAAAGGTTCAGATTGCAAAAAAATACCTCGTTCCAAGAACTAGAAAATCGATGGGCTTAAAAGCTACCCAAGTCAATCTTACAGACGATGCTCTTCGCTCGATCATCAATGGATATGCAAGAGAAGCTGGCGTGCGCAATCTAGAAGCGCAAATCAAAAAAATATTAAGAAAAATTGCCATGAAGATTGTTCGCCGGCAAGAGTTAAGTCTTAATCAAAATAAACCAAAACTTAAAGCCAAGAAAAAATCTGCCCAAAAAGAAGAAAGCGCCTTAATAGGACAAAGCGAGCCTTATGTCATTAATTCAGGCAACATCTCTGAGTATCTTGGCAAACCGATCTTTACCTCCGATCGATTCTACAAAAGAACTCCGATCGGCGTTTGCATGGGGCTTGCATGGACAGCGCTTGGAGGTGCTACCCTTTACATTGAAGCCATTAAAGTAGCTGCGGAGAAGACCGCAATGAAGCTGACTGGACAAGCAGGTCAAGTGATGAAAGAATCTTCTGAAATTGCTTGGAGCTATTTGCAACACGCAATCCACAAATACGCCCCTCTTTATACGTTTTTTGAAAAGTCACAAGTTCACATCCACATTCCGGAAGGTGCAACGCCAAAAGATGGTCCATCAGCAGGTATCACAATGGTCACAGCCCTTTTATCGCTTTTGACTAACACGCCCGTCCGAGATAATCTTGGAATGACAGGAGAGCTTACCCTAACGGGAAAAATACTGGGAATTGGGGGCGTTAAAGAAAAACTTATCGCCGCAAGACGATCGGGACTTAAAGTCCTCATCTTTCCAAAAGATAATGTAAGAGACTACGAAGAGCTGCCCGAATATGTAAAAAAGGGAATCGCCATCCATTTTGTCGAATACTACGACGAAGTGTTTAAGATTGCATTCCCAGACCTTAAGGTTTAAATTTTATGCATCTTTGGTCAAATGATTATAATAAAAAACTGATCGTTCCGGAAAATATTGCCGCAAAAGCTGATGCCATTCGTCGCTCTCAAAAAACAATTGCCACATTAAATGGATCCTTCGATCTGCTTCATGCTGGGCATTTACAAAGCATCTACGAAGCCTCACAAGTTGCTGATGTCTTAATTGTAGCGTTAAATAGCGATGCCTCAATTCAATCCTATAAAAGCAAAGATCGCCCCATTATCTCCTTGCAATATAGACTTCAGATGATGGCAGCACTTGAATTTGTCACCTACGTGACGTGGTTTCATGAAACCGACCCAAGGCGTCTTCTTGCTGAAATTAAGCCAGATGTGCATGTCAATGGAGCTGAGTATGGCCCAAATTGCATTGAAGCAGAGGTTGTAAAAAACAATGGTGGCAAGCTGCATATCGTCACCTTAGTCCCAGGCCTTTCTACTTCTGAAATCATAAAAAAAATTAAAGGGGAAATTGCATAATGCGCCTTTTAAAAACCATGCAAGACCCTGTTAAAGCGCAAAGCTTTTCCGCATTCTTAACGTCTCAAGGGATTGAAAATCAACTAGACATTATCAATGATACAACGACTGCTACACCCTCTGTAAAATGCAGACTTTGGATCATTTATGAAGATATGCAAGAAAAGGCTAGCCAGCTGCTTAATGACTTTCAAAACAATCCAAGCCATCAGGCAATTTTGCCAAAACCTCAATTACAAGATTCTCAATTACAAAGCAAAGTGCAAGGGTCATCTGAGACTTCAAGAGGCACACTGCCTGATGAGATTATCGACTCAAATGGAATAGGCGACAAAGACCTTCATCAAAAAGGTCCACGTGTTGCCAAAGCAACAGCTGGCCCTGCAATTAGCACGACGTTTTACCTTATCATTATCTGCTCTATTTTGTTCCTCATCGACACGATGACGGGGCCTAAATTAAAGCCAACTGTTAATCTCCCCATGGTACCGCAACTCTCCTCCCAATTGAAGAAGAATACCCTCTACGATTATCCGATGAGTTATGAACTTACCGATAACCTCATCAGCGTTTACGGGATCGAAAAGTTGAAAAACCCTTCGACTTTGCCAGAAGATGGTCAAATTCTTTATACTAAAATTCATAAAACTCCCATTTGGCATGGAGCATATGCCCTCATCAAAGACCACCTAAGCCATCAAAAAGCCTCTCACCATAAAAGCTATGATGAGAAGGTCATGACCACTCAATATCCCACGTTTGACAAGATAAAAGAAGGGGAAGTGTGGAGGCTCTTTACACCTGCCGTTATGCACCACGATATCTTGCACCTACTATTTAACATGCTCTGGCTAGTTGTCTTAGGGCAACAGATGGAGCAGCGCCTTGGGTCTTTGCGCTATGTGTGTTTTGCTTTTGTCATCGCTATCTTTTCAAATACGAGCCAATACCTCATGAGTGGGGGCGATTTTCTCGGGTTTTCGGGAGTAATTGCGGGTATGCTTGCCTTTATCTGGATGAGACAAAAAGTAGCCGCTTGGGAAGGATATCCTTTGCCAAGATCGACAATTAATTTTATTTTCTTTTTCATTGTCGCGATGCTCCTTGTACAAGTCATCTCATTTTTCCTTGAAGTGAGCCAAGGAATTGCTATCTCTGCAGGCATTGCCAATACAGCGCATATCTCAGGAGCAATTTTAGGAGCGCTCTTAGCCAGATCGTCTCTTTTTGCCTGGAAAATTTAAATGAAATGAAATTAAATATTATGATCTTAAAAAACATGAGTCATACATGAGCGTAAAAGATTTGACAATTCTCGGCTGTTCAAGTCAACAGCCCACCCGCCACCGCAACCAAGGGGCTTATGTTTTAAGATGGAATGGAGAAGGATTTCTCTTTGATCCAGGCGAAGGCACCCAAAGGCAATTTATTTTTGCCAATATTGCGCCAACAGTTGTCACGCGCATCTTTGTCTCTCACTTTCATGGCGATCATTGCTTAGGTCTTGGATCGATGTTAATGCGCTTAAATCTTGACAAAGTCAACCACAAGATCCACTGCTACTATCCGGCGAGTGGTAAAAAGTACTTCGATAGACTTCGCTATGGCACCATCTGTCATGAGACGATCACAGTCGTTGAGCACCCAGTCAGTCAAGCTGGGCTTGTGGAAGATGATGGAAATTTCCGCATAGAGGCGACCTTCTTAAAACACGGCGTAGATAATATCGGGTGGCGCATTACAGAACCTAACGCGCGCAAATATCGAGAAGAGGATCTTAAAGCCAAAGGAATCGAAGGGCTTAAGATCAAAGAGCTGATTCAAAAGGGTGAAGTCACAATCAATGGTCAAAAAGTGCATATCGATGAAGTCAGCTGGATTAAACAAGGGGACTCAATTGCCGTTGTGATCGATACGCTCTACTGCCAAAATGCGATCGACATCGCCAAAAATGCTAGGCTTCTTCTTTGTGAAAGCACTTATTTAGAAGAACATAGGGACTTAGCGCACGATCACATGCATTTAACTGCAAAAGAGGCTGCTACAATTGCCAAAAATGCGGGTGTTAAGCATTTGGTCTTGACCCATTTTTCCGCCCGCTATCAAAACCTTGACCTATTTGCCGCTGAAGCCAGGGAAACATTTCCCAATGTCACCATCGCAGAAGATTTTAAGGTCATTCGCATAGATTAGATCATCATCCTTTTTTAGGATAATCCTAGAAACGGCAGTTCGAGATGCTAAATTGGCATGAAGATCTTGAATTAGAATCACTTTGCAGTGGGGCGGGACATTCCCAGTGGTGAAGGACCGCCCCACTGCAAATGATTCTGGTTCAAGAGATTCATGTCAAGTTAGCGTCTCCAACTGCCGTTTTTAGGTTAAATGATCGGGGGCCTGACTCCATCCTATTACCCATATCTTTTCTATCGCTGCTGCCGCAGCTGTAATTTTATTTCGCTTCTACCCCACATTCCACGTCGCTTCGCTCCGTTTCATGCGGGGCTGCTGCACTGAAAGCGGCTGCCGCCGCTGGTCACGGCAGTGACCAAAGTGTGATAGCCCCGCATGAAACGGAGCGAAGCGACGTGGAATGTGGGGTTGCAAGTAGTTGATAATCAAGCTGCGGTAGCAGCGATAGTACACATATGGGTAATAGGATGCCTGACCCCGATTGAAAAGGCGATAATCCACATTGAGAGCTTTGGCCAATTTTTTAGCAAGCTTTGTGCCAATTGTCCGTTTTCCATGCTCCATTCTGGATAGATTATCCTGAGAAATACCACACAATTTTGCCAATTTTTTCTGGGAAAGATTTTCACGCAGACGCGATCCCCTTAAAGCCATGCCAACTTCCCCGTATTTTGCAATGTCATCTTTAGTAACCTTTCTCCAGGGAGTAGCCTCTTCCCAAGAAGACGTCTCTTTCGGCATAAAATTTTGAAAAAATTCTTTCAGTTTGTGCTTGGC
>JABDAE010000089.1 GCA_013289325.1 Chlamydiota bacterium | reverse complement strand
ATGTTAAAGTCATTTTGGTACCGAACTGGTAGTGACCTGCCTGATAGCCTGTGCAAAATCATAAGCAATTTTTTCATAGTCCCAATGATTTATTAACAACTCTCGAGCATTTTTTCGCATAACGGTGAATTTGTCATAATTTGCAAGGATGTATGAAATTTTTTCTTCCAAATCTGAAAAATCGGCTTTGCATGCAACGTAATAGGTATCATTCTGATACAGGTCAGGAACAGCGCGCACAAAACTTGTATCAGGCTTTATCACAACAGCCCCACAATAAATTGCCTCATAATCTCGCCAGCACCACTCAGCCGTCCCCCACGGAGAGATCGCTATTTTTGTGTTTTTAAGTAAATTAATGAATTCATCTTTGGGAAGGTGACCCTTTTGAGAAACAATATTGTAATTTTTTATTGTCTTAAGTTTTTCAAGTAGAAGGGTTCTATGCTGCCCTTTTTCAGTAAAGTATTTGCCTACAAAAAGGATAGAGCCTGCAAAAAAAACATCTACCGAACGAGGAGAACTATAATCAATGTCATCTTTCGCAAGAGGATTTAACTTCTTGTTAAAAGCAGAGCGGTGTAAATCCCATAAAACAGTGTGTATTTTCTCTATTTCAACCGGAAAAGGTTTCTGCTGTCCAGAAGCTTGGTTTATAATTTCATAGTGATATCGCTTTGATACATTATATAGCTCCTTTGGCCTTAATGTAGTGTTCTTGAAAACGGCCTTAAGATGCGGATTTTGCATCGCTTTTCGTAGGAGCGGACGATGAATAGAAGCATTTTCCCCCTCATCTAAAATAATGTGAGGGGACTGTAATTGAAGTGATTGAATATCACCAGCTCCTCCACATACTAAGGTAATATCCTCATTGTGATCGACAAACTGAATATCGTTTTTTTCCAATAAAGGCATCATGATCTTTTTAAATGTTCTCCCAGCAGCTGGGTGGCATTGAAAAATGGTCTTAACCTTCAAAATTTCTGTCCATGATGTATGTGGAATAATCACACACAGCAAAGACATAAACATCAAAAAATAGTTCATCATAATTCTTACCTTTATAAAATTATACAAAGTCCATTTATACTGAAACATACTCATATTGAATCTGAGGAATGAATGTGCTCATGTGAGTTGCGCCCCAAATTCATATTAATCAGGACAGCGAGTGTTATCGATGAACAAAACTTGCTTTATCATTTTAGGGGCATTTCGTTGAATTCTATTAATACTGTATAAATATTCTCGACCCCGTAAATTATATGGGGGTAAAGTCATATCGATGTTACGATACCCACCAGTCAAAATATTTATATTTTTACATCTTACAACATCTGGATCGCAATCATTTGTGATTAAACAGTATTTATATTTTTTTAAATGCGATAAAAATAAAAACACATCTTCATTAGAAAGATGTTGAAGAACATCTTTACATATTAGCAAATCTGCAGCTGGTAAATCATAGGTTAATCCATCTGTGCATATAAAATTAATTGAAGAAGTAGAGTATTTAGTTATATTTTTTTCTATTACCTGCGGAACAACATCAAATCCAATATATTCGATTCCATCCCAGTCAATGAGTTTGGAAAACGTCCAGTCACCACATCCTAGATCTACAACGCTTGTGATATGATAATCCCGTAAAATATTCGTAAGAATTGTCCGATAGGATCTTGTATTTTTTTCTAAAGAACCCCAACCAGAATTCCCTTCTCCCTCTTCATCTTTTCCCCATAAACCCTTTTCGTAAAACTCTGTAAATACATCCTCTACAGTATTTTGAGTGGCTTCCATTGTCGACAAAACATTTAAAGTCGTGGCAGAAATTAAGAAGTATTTTAAATAGTTGAAAATCATATATTGTGTTCCGGTATAAATTGACTATCTCTTGTACAAGTTTGAGAGGTCTTTTTGAACAGTTTTTGAAAGTAAAGCTCTGCCTGTTGCATAAGATTTTCAAAATTGTGTTTAAATGCATTCTTCCTTCTAAGATATTCTTCCCGATTTATCTTTGCAATATGATGCAACTCTTCAACAGGAAGCTGCTTTAGTAATGAAACAGTTTCAGCAAGCGATTGCTCATCGACTTTATACATTGTCCCATAATGTTGTTTATGAGTATGACAATACTTGACGAGGCATCGTTTGTCTTTAATAAATTCATTCATAGGAGGCGCATCTGTGGTGATCACAACAGCTTGTGCGGACATTGCTTCCATTAGGTAATGACCAAAGCCTTCTGTTTTACTAGGGCATAAATGCACTCCACATTCATTTTGCAATGATAACAGCAAGTCATCGGGGAGATGTTTGTGAATAATTTCGATGCTTTTTTTATCTATAATCCCTTGCCCTTGATTTTTGCTCGTGATCAGTATCAAATTAGGCATTCCAAAATGATTTGTCCAAACGTTAAGAATTTCTTCCGTTCCTTTCCACGGACTTTTTCCTGCTACGTGAATATACTTTGAAAAATCTTTAGTGATGGTAGGTTGATATTTATCAAAACTTGTAAAGCCTAAAAAATAAACCTCTTTACAAAGAGGTGTAAAAATCCTCAGACATTCTTCCGTTTTACATATGACCAGATCAAATTTCTGAAGATCCCCAATGTTTATTCTACAAGTTTCGGGATTGGGAATCAACCAATTGAGAGCCGCTTTCGAAAATAAATCGAATTTGCAATGCGCAAGAAAGACGTTAATGTGTGCAGATGGGATCTGATCTTCTTGATCAAAACTACATAGATTAACGCAGTGTCCAGATTTCTCAAATGCATTCTTTAAAATTAAGGTGTCGGCCTCTTTTCCAGCTCCATTATATAATACATTCGAAATGATATTGATTGTTAACGGCAAAGATGTCCTTGCATTTAACAATAAAGGTGTGAATGAAATCATAAACGCGACAAACTTAATAAATTTTTTAAACATAATACACAGCCAATTCCTTTTTTATAAAATGAGAGTTTATGGGATACTTTCTTGCTTTAATTTGCCAATGTAGGTCGTAATTTTAAATACTGGAAAGGTGGAGCTGCTTTCCAAAGAGGCCTTGCCTCATCATAAGCTTGGTATAGCGGCTCATCGTCTGATCCTTGATTGTACAATTGCTTTATGGCTATGATATTCGGTTTGTTCGCATAGGATTTACCTCTTGGCCTGAATGGGGGCAAATCAAATTCCGGAATTTGTAAAAATTCCTTTATCGCAGCAATCGTTTCCATGTCCCAAAGATGTTCGTACTTGATCGCTAAAATGTTAGCCTCTGCTAAAGTGGTTGGGATGGTTTTAGTCAATAACCACTCTTTAAGGTGCTGTGCAGTCCCAAGGCCATCATAAGCTAATAGATTATCTTCTTCTGTTTGACAAGCTTTGCCAGCTAACCTTTCTAACCATATTCGATCTGTCGATTCTAGATTGGAAAAATGAATCCTTTTATATGGCCGTGTCATGGTCATATTTAAGGCAGATTCTGCCGCTTTATCCGGATTAGAAAAAACAAAAATAATTTTACCATCAAATTGGGTAGAAGGAGGCAACAAATGGGTCTTATATACATCATATTGCGGCGATGCATAATTTTTTAATTGATCAAATAGCAAAGTGCTTCCTGAACGCCCTGTACTTGCAATAACAAGTGCATTAGGGAGTGTTAATTTTTGGTCATACTCTTCCCTTGAATAGATAAAATTAGGGTCATTAACAGCTGTACTTGCATAAATTGACAATGGAATATGCAAAGAAAACAGAATTAACGCAATGCGACTCGCAAGACATCTCGATCTAATAAATGTAATCATACAATATTTAAACTCTCTTTTTTTTGTGTTTATAATTCTCTATTGTTATCTACCAAGGAAAATCGCTATACCGTGTTTTCATTAACCTAATAAGACCTGCTTCATTTGTATATATTCCGTAAAATCCTTTTTTTCGATCTTCCGTCTCGTTGTTTTCACGTTGATTGAGTTCTTTGAACAGAATAATACTTCCTAATTGTGAATTTAAAAAATGCTCGCCTGAGACTAGTGTATACCCTAACATGTGTTGAAGTATATCGCGAAAGTGAGCTGTAAAAATTGAATAAGAAGTCGCGACTAAATCATCAGATGTTGCCATAATGTGATCTAAAAGGGTTAAAAAAATTTCGTTTCTTGGGTATGTGGCAAGAACTCCTTGAAAAAGTCTTCCATAATAAGAGACAACGCCATAAAAAATATCTGTTCTTTCATGATCAAACATTTGGTGTAAAGGGACATCGGGTTTAATTTTAATGTCAAAATATACACCTCCATACACATATAAAAGGCAATATCTAAAGAGATCTGCCTTATGAGCACCTAATACAAGGGAGTTAAATCTTTTTACGACTTCTGACTTAAAATATTTGCTTAAAAAATCTATGCATGCGGTGTCGTCGTAAAATTGAATGTCATATTCAGGCGCCATTTCATCGAGTCGCTGCCAAACTTTAAGCGGAACTTTTTGATAATCTGAATATGTTAAATATAAAACGCGTGGAATTCGATGAGCATCCTTAACTTCGGGAAGAGGGGTATCGGGATTGAGCAAGGGATGCAAAGGGGCTCTTATCTCTGATGCTGCAAGAACAGGCAACTCACCTCCGTGCGCACTGATTAATAAAAAAGGGGTAAGGTAAGAGAAAAAAGAGGATAAAGAGGATAAAAATTTATTCAGCATACGGTCGTTTCGGTATATATCCACAATGAGTTCCGCAAGTTAGAAAGAAGAGCGCATTTTTAAATACATAAAAGAAGGGGCAAATTTCCAATACACTCTTGCCTCTTCATAGGCTCTATATTTAGGCTCATCGTTGGATCCTTCATTATATAAAGTTTTTAAGGCGTTGATCCGTCGATCAGACATATATGATTCGCTTCTAGGTTGGTAAGTTGGCAATTGCAACTCGCTAACCTGTAAGAATTCTTTTATAGCAGCAATTGTTTCAGGTTCCCATATATTTTCATATTTCACGGCAAGAATTTGCGCCTTTTCTAAAGGGCAAGGGATTGTTTGAATAAATAACCACTCTTTTAACTGCCTTTCACTTCCGAGAGCGTCGTATGTAAGAAGATTATCTTCGAGTAATATCCCCTTTCCAACCTTTTCTACCCACGCAAGGTCTGTTGTTTCTACATTTTTAACATGCAATGAAAACCAATCATAATGGTTTATCATTTTATTTAAAATAGATTCGGCAACCTTATCGGGATTAGAAAAAATAAAAATAATTTTGGCTTGAAAAGGGATTGTCGGAGGCAATAAATGTGTTTTACCTATACGGTACTTAGGAACAGCATAGTCTAACATTGTATCTGTCAGCATATGGCTGCCAGAGCGTCCTGGACTTGCAATCACAAGAGTGTCTGGATATTGTAGTTTTTCATGATAAATTTCTCGGTAAAGTAAAGCCTCATAATCCGCTCTACAAAGATGGTTTTCATCTTTAAAAAAGTGCTTTTCCTGGCTCACAGGTTCAGGGAGTAATTCCTCATTGGCAGCTATGTTGTCCTTTTCTTCATGAATATCATTTTGCTCTTTTTCAATAATTGCCAACAATTCATTTGTTTTCACGGTTTCTTGGCAAAATTGAACTATATTTGTATCATTGCATTCTAAATTTGCAGGTTCAGGGAGTAATTCTTCAGTTGCGGCTATGTTGTGGTTTTCTTCAAGGATATCCTTTTGTTCTTTTTCAACAATTAGCAACAATTCATTTGTTTTTTCTGTTTCTTTACACAATTGAACTATGTTTATGTCATTACATTCTAAAATTTGCGGTTGATCATTGCCAAGTAAAGATGCAAAGCAAAAACATGATAAGATGAATAAATTCTTTAACATTGGATTGTCCTGTTTTAATACCGAAAGTGTTTCAAAATTTGGGTTTTTGGCAAACTATATCCAATACTGGTCCAAAATTCAAGGGGCATTTTTCTATCATGCTAAAGTAAGGTACTTCTCGGGATGGGTTGTTGGTGGGGATCATAGGTCGGCGATTTTAAAAGGGCTTCTAGCTCTTTTTCAATTTCAGGTGTTAAAATGTGTTCGATCTCTTCAGCGCTCCTATGTACCCTTTCAGCGCCAATCCCGATGTAATCGACGAGATAGACTTCCCATAGGCGATGCAGGCGTATGATGCGGCAGGCAAAAAGATCGCCCTCCCTTGTCAAGGTATATCCAAGCGCCGTTTTTTGCACGCTCCCATTTTGTTTTAAGCGCCATAAGATAAAACGCAAATAAAAGGGGAGAATGTGTGGAAATGTCTTGCGTTTTTGAGAGTCAAGTGGAGCAATATTTTCATGATTTTGCCTCCATAAGGCCTTTAAAACATTTTCACATGTGCAGCGATATTTGAAGTGGGCTACTTTTAAGACTTTTAGGATTAAGCCTCTTTTAGGAGAGAATAGGAGCGATAATAGACAAAGCAAAGAGGCGACAATCACAATCATTGGACCTGTTGGAAATGTCAATTGCTCTTTTGGCGCTAGCATTTGATAGTAGGTCGTCAGTTCATTGGAAAGGTAGTTGCCAAAAAAACCGCTCAAAAGTCCAAAGAAAGCTGCAATCGCAAAAAGAAAAGAGAGTTTATTTGTAAATTGGCGGGCAGAAGCTGCCGGTGCGATCAACATCGCAGACATCAGAACGACTCCCACAGAGCGAATGCCGATCACAACGGCTGCGACGATTAGCAAAAATGTCAGTGCATCTATTGCGCGAGTATTTACGCCAATTCCTTTTGCAAAGGGGCGATCAAAAGCGATAGCTAAAATCTCTTTATAAAACATGATAATCACAAGAAGAACCCCTAAAGATAGGATAGCGTAGATTTTGACATGGATATCTGTCATCGTGGCCGCTTGTCCATAGAGATAGACTTGGATCTGTTGATAAAGTGTAGAGTAGGAAAACTGCACTTGACTTGCAACCGTTAGACCAATGCCAAAAAAGCTAGAAAGAACAAAGCAAAGAGCAGAATCGCTTGCCACTTTCATTTTTCTTTCAAGAAATGTGATAGCAAGAAGGCCTAAAAGGGCGCTCGCCCCTCCTCCTCCCATAATGCAAAAGGCAATAAGTAGTTCACTTTTTTCATCAAAAGAGAGAAAGCCACAAATGATAACTCCAAACACAACTCCAGGGTAGGCCGCGTGCGAGAGCGCTTCACCAAGAAGCGATTGCTTGCGCAAAAAAACCAAAGCGCCAACTAATGAAGCCGCAAAACACATTAACATCGACCCAACCGTTGGAGCAAAAAGAACTGGATCGGTAAAGTAATGCAAAAACGACATTGTCATGGTTTAAAGGTTACATCCCTGTGATCTTATTTTGCGCAAGTTTTAAGGCTTCATCGAAAAGCGCAATCTTGCCATAAGTGCGGTGCAATGTATCTTGATTAAAAACCGCTGCCACACTCCCATGCGCAATGAGTCTCATATTGAGCATGATGACCCAATCAAAATAATTTTCCACCGTATTTAAATCGTGATGGACGACGAAAACAGTTTTTCCCATATCCTTAAGGCGCCTTAATATACTCATAATGGCAGATTCTGTCGCCATATCGACACCTGCAAAGGGCTCGTCGAGGAAATAGATGTCTGCCTGCTGCACGAGGGCTCTTGCAATAAACGCCCTTTGTTGCTGCCCGCCGGAGAGCTGACTAATTTGCCTTTCAGAAAGAGCGCTTAAGCCGACAAGGTCTAGATAATGATTGACAATTTCTTTATCAGCTTTTTTTGGCCAGCGAAAAAGGCCAAGGGAGCCATATCTCCCCATCATGACAAGGTCCTTGACGATAATTGGGAAGTCCCAATCGACACTCTCTTTTTGCGGCACATACGCAAGTTGTTTTCTACTTTTGGCAAGGGGTTGCCCAAAAAACTCGCACCTGCCAGATAGTGGAGTGACAAGACCCATTGCCGTTTTAATCAATGTACTTTTGCCAGCGCCATTTGGGCCGATGATCCCGACGATTTTCCCCTTTGGAATGGATAAATTAATGTCCCAAAGGACTGGGGTCCTATCGTAGTTGACAGTGAGATCTATAATTTTTAAAGCCGGTATTGACTCTTTTTCTTTTGTAGGTGTCGTCATTATTGCATATTGAGATGTGAAGCAATCGTCTTTGCATTATGGGTAATCATTTTAATGTAGGTATCTCCTTCTGAACCGAGTTTACCCATGGCATCGGCATAAAGGTAGGCATCTGAAATAGTCACACGCAAGCCCTGCTTTTGAGCAGCATCGACGATTTTGCGAATGGAGTCTTTATTGACATTGGATTCTGGAAACAAGACATGGATCTCATGTTTTTTTAAATGATCGATAATGGCTTGGATGTTTGCTGTGCTGATTTGGCTATCTGGGGCAAGACCCTCTGGCGCCATAAAGCGCTGCACCCACTCTTCATTGGTCTCATTACTTTCTGCAAGGTAGGACCTTGTAAAGTAATTAAAAGCATCATGGCTTGTGATAAGAAATCTTTTATTTGGAGGAATTGCGTGTAAAATGGCTCTGATATTTTTATCTACGTCCTCAAGTATTGCAATCAATTGATTTCCATTTTTTTCATACTCTTGCGCATGGTTTGGGTCCTTTTCGCTTAAAGCCTTTACAATAATCGGAATCGTTTTCATCCAAATGGCGGCATCCATCCAAATGTGAGGGTCAAGCTGCCCTTTGTGATAAAGAAGTAATTGCTTATTTTCTTCCATTATCAGATTGCCAAGAAGAGTTGCTTTTTTGCTTTTGGAAAGATAAGCGTGTAAGCTTGGGCCATGTTCTAAGCCAAGGCCATTTGCAAAAATTAGATCGGCATAAGCAAATTTTTCATCATCGCCTTTGACGAGTTGATAACTATGAGGGTTGAGATCTCCTTTAATAAGGACTGCTGAATCGATGTGTTCTTTACCTATTTGTTTGACTAAGTCATCGATCATGGCAATAGTAGAGAGCACTTTGACTTTGCCATTTGGATTCATCCAAGCTTTTAGTTTGACGCCGTTATCATTGGACGTATTGCAAGAAGCTGTAATAAGGAGCAAAAGTGAGAAAAAAACGCTCTTCATCAATTGACCAGGTTTTGGAGTTGTCTTAGCAAGAAATAACTGTAAATGCCGTTGGAGCAGCCAAAGGTAAATTTAATTTGCAAGGCATACCTTCCAACGCTTTTAATCGATATTGCTCTTACGTCTTTATTTTCCATGTTTTTTGGGGGAGTTTCTTTACATTTAGCACAGGGGCAATGGGTTTGCAAAGCTTTAAGATTGTAGTCGCAAGTTTTCTCATCGCTCCACTGGATCGTAAATGTATGATTGTCTTTTTGCTCAATAGAAAGGATAAAAAGAGGAGATTCGTTCATGTCATTTCCTTTTATGGCATCTCTTTCCAGGTGAGATTAAACGAGGTTAAAGCTTTTTTTGAAAAGCGCCTTAAAGCGCTTGTATGAGCCACAAAATTTTTGGCCATCTCATCAAAAGCTAAAGCTGCGGGCGATAAGCAATTGGCATCTAAATAAAGCGATACGCCTTTATCTCCGGCAGATGAGATCTCAGGATCAATTGGGATCATCCCTAAGAATGGAGCTCCGACTTCTTTAGCCAATTTTATTCCCCCATCTTTTCCAAAGAGATAAATTTTTTCACTATTTGTATTTTGTTGATAATAACTCATATTTTCTACAATACCAAGAATTGGGACATGCACATTTTCAAATAGATGAATTGCTTTTCGCACATCTAATAAGGCGACCTCTTGTGGCGTTGTGACAATGAGAGCCGAAGAAATAGAGGCTTGTTGACATAGGGTAAGTTGAATATCTCCAGTTCCTGGAGGGAAATCAATTAAAAGATAATCTAAATATCCCCAATCGATTTGGTTTAAAAACTGTCCGATTACTTTAGTGGCAATAGGCGCTCTAACGGCAACAGCTTCTTTTTCCTCTCTAAAGTAGGCAATTGAAATGATTTTGATCCCTTGACAGACGGCTGGTTTAATTTTATCTTTGTCTTGGATGGGCATTTGGTCTTCAGGCATCATTTTGCGAATGGAAGGCCCGTAAATATCGGCATCTAAAACGCCAACAGAATATCCTGCGCGTTTTAAGGCAAAGGCGAGTTGCGCTGTGGTAGATGACTTCCCAACCCCCCCCTTACCTGCTGCAATGGCCACAATTTGTTGAATAGAGGGGGGAGGCGTTTTTTCTAACTTTTGAAACATTTTTAGGGGCATCAATTATCCTCTCATTATGCTCTCTAAACATTAGATCAATAGTGTGTTATTAGCAAGCGTTTTTGTTCTGCTAGTCAAAAATAATTCTTGCAAATAATATGCGAAATTTATTACTCTCAGTCTTTATCGAAAGCAATGTTGCATATAACAAATTTGCATATAACAGAATTTGCTCGACAAATATACTAAAGGAAAAAACAAAACAAAAAGGAAGGTCAATATGGCTAGTTTAAAAGAAGATACAAAGACGATTGATAGTTTAATCAGCGCCGCTGCAAAGAAAGTCAGCGCCAAAAAGGAAAACGATATCTGTCGTTATATCCCGGTTCCAACGGGGGGATATATCCACCATTTTACGATGCGTAAAATGAAGACAGAAGCTCCTGAAGAGCTTCACGCCCTTGTCACTAAGCACATCATTAATGTGCCAGCACCGACAAAGGTAACTCCCAAGAGAAGAGCTGCAAGAGGCTCACGCAAGCGCCGCGATCAATTTGTATTTACAAAGTTTGACATTGAGAAAATGCTCAACATGGCACGTATTGCGGGTGATAAGGAAATGATTCGCAAACTTACCCCTAAAAAAGATTTGCGCACAGTTAAACGCGAGCTCATCTCTTCGATCCGTCATGGGAAAGTTGATCAAGACCTTTGGCAGTTTTACTGTGAAGTGGTCGCATGCATGCAAGCAATCTCTGCAGGAGCGACAACCCCCTGCTAAGCAAACATTTCAGATACTCACGAGCACATATCCTTTAAGTGCGATATGCGTTCGTGGTGTCTGAATAATTTAGCATATGTATGAAAGAGCTTCCATTTGTTCCACTGAGGGGATTTTCCTCTTCTCGCGTCCAAACAATACTGCCCCAATTTCTTCCATCAGGAAAGCCTCCTCCCTCGGTAAAAGTGAGGGTATTTCTTGAAGATGGGGATTTTCAAGACATTTACATTTCGACCCCCCCCCTTTGGCAAGCAACCGATAAAACTGTCATCTTATTACATGGCTTAGCGGGTCGCTATGATTCTCCTTCTCTTGTGCGTCTTAGCAAAGTGTTATACGAAGCTCATCATCGCATTGTTCGGGTGAGTATGAGAGGCGCAAGTAGTGATGCCAAGCCTGCAAAACGCCCCTATCATGGGGGATTAACTGGCGATATCTTAACGGTACTAAAGCAGCTAAAGAAAAAGATGCCTTTCTCTCCTTTAATCTTAATCGGCTTTTCGATGGGTGGGAATTTGGCTTTAAAGTTGCTTGCAGAGCTTGGCATTCATTCATTACTCGATCTAACCATCGCCATTTGCCCGCCTATTGACCTTGCAAGTGCGTCTAGCTTAATTTCTGAGCGCGGCAACAGATTTTACAATCGCTATTATGTAAAAGAGTTGCAAAAGCAAAGTCAGGCATGGACACTTGGTAGAACTTTTAATACAATTTATGAGTACGATAGCATTGTGACAGCCCCACAGTGGGGTTTTCGCGATGCAGAAGATTACTATAGGCAATCGAGTAGTTTGCCTGTTTTATCTCAAATTCGGCGCCCATGTTTTCTGATCTTTTCAGAAGATGACCCGTTTATTGATTACAACCTCATTACAAGGGCATCGCTTTCCCCACAAGTTGAGATATGGCTATCCAAAAAAGGGGGGCATATGGGCTTTTTGGGCTGGACGCAAGACTATCGCAGCATTTTCTGGTTGAATGAGCTTTTATTAAAATGGGTAAATTTGTAGTCTTTGGATAATGTGCTTTTTATTGTCATAAATGAAAATGGCTTTACCTTTTCCTCTCTACTTAGGAGATTGCGCGTGAAAAAATTAACTATATGCTGGGCGGTATTCGTCTTTTCGTTGTTTTCAATGGCTTCATCTTCAGAAATAATAGACTTCTTTCGAAACTAAAATCCCGTGCCTCTGCCTGCATCCTATTACCCATATCTTTTCTATCGCTGCTGCCGCAGCTCTAATTTTATTTCGCTTCTACCCCACATTCCACGTCGCTTCGCTCCGTTTCATGCGGGGCTGCTGCACTGAAAGCGGCTGCCGCCGCTGGTCACGGTAGTGACCAAAGTGTGATAGCCCCGCATGAAACGGAGCGAAGCGACGTGGAATGT
>JABDAE010000088.1 GCA_013289325.1 Chlamydiota bacterium | reverse complement strand
CCATTGATAATTGCAGAAATAAATAAACAGAAACAGAGCAAATTGGATTACCCAACCAGGAGCTGTTTCTCATTTACGAGCTCTTGGAATTGGCCATTAGAAACAGCCATTTTTTATAACGCGTGCCCCCTATCCAACCACAGCAATTCCCGCTAGATTGTCCTCTTAATCTTAATCATAAATTGAAAAAAGACAGATTATGATTAAGATTAAGATCATGATTAAGATGAAATATAAGCTCGCGGGAGCTGCCGATCCAACCAACCCATTCTTGACAATATTGAATCGAAGCACTAAGTTCATAGCCGTTGATCATTTCAACAAGAGATAAATGGAAAAGTGCTCTTGGTTACGGCCAAGAGAGAATAGGGAAACGGGTGTAAATCCCGAACGGTTGCGCCGCTGTAACGAGTGACGAAAGCTTCATAAACCACTGTGAAATACGGGAAGGTAAAGCGAGTAGAGAGACCTCGAAGTCAGAAGACCTGCTTTTTCATTCTCATCAAGTCCTTAAAGTATGTGCTTTAGGGCTACTTTCTCGCCAAAGAAAGGATGGGGACTTTGAAGCTGCCTTCATTTCAGTTGTACCTGATATGTCGCCTTCCCAAGTCCTTCGTTAGGACTATAGGAAGGTTTCCTCTTTTCTATTCTCCTGATGAACATACACTCAAACTTGCGCGATTGGCATCGCTTTAGCTGGAGATGTCTCATGGACGTTTTAGATCAATTTATCGAAAAAGAAGAAGATCGTTATGTGGTCCACACCTTCTTAAATCGCACTTTCCGTTTAGATAAACAAAAGGCAAGAGAGCGCTTGTCTGGCAAAAAGGTCATCAACGGAACGAAAAGCGCAGAGCTCAATGTGCTTCCCCTTAAATACCACGAAGCGTATCGCATCTACAAACAAATGAAAGCCAACCATTGGGAACCTGATGTCATTGACATGACGAAAGACTGCGCCCTTTGGAATTCCAAAAACTTAAGCGCAAGAGAGCGCTGGATTATCGAAATGGGGGTTGGCTATTTTTCAGCAGCTGAGGGGATTGTCGGCGATAGCGTCTTACACGTGATTGAAGATAATCTCACAGCAGCAGAGCTTAAACATGCCTCTTTAAGGCAAATTGCCGAAGAATCGATCCACATGGACTCATTACTGCATATCATTAGCAGCCTCAACATCGATCTAGATGAAGTCACTGCTAAATTTCAAGATATCCCCTCCATTCGAAAGAAAAATGCATTCATCACAAGGCATATGCCTGAACTGAAAATGGGAATAGACCTTACAATCACAGCAAATAAACAAAAATTTGCAAAAGCGCTCTTTGGCATCACACAGGTCATGGAAGGGACCCAATTTTATGCTCTTTTTGCAATGATCCTTTCACTTCACCGTCAAAACAAGATGACAGGCATTGGGCAAATGTTTCAATACACTTTGCGCGATGAGACAAATCATATCGCATTAGGTCGGTATATTCTTGAAAAACTCATTGAAGAAAACCCAGATATTTGGACAGATGCTTTTCGTCTAGAACTACTTGAGTTTATGCGTGAAGGGGTTGAATTAGAAAAAGAGTTTGTCCTCGATTGCTTACCTGCTGATATTGTAGGCATGTCTCAAAAAGACTTTCTAGAATTTGTCGATTACAATGCAGATCGCCGTTTAACAAGTCTTGGACTCCCCCCTCTCTCCAACATTAAATTTAATCCTTTTCACTGGCTTGAAGAGGTGATTTTTCTGCAAAAAGAAAAAAACTTCTTTGAAACTAGGGTCACTGAATATCAAACCAGTGGCAGCATGAAAAATACGAATGAAGATGATCTTATTTAAGGAGGATTATAATGATGAAAGAAGAAGCCGTTGCGTTAGAAGAAATGCCCTCCTTTCCAAAGATCATTCGCCGCGATTTACCCAACACGAAATCCAATAAGCCGAGATTAGTCCCATGGAATGGTCAGAAGATTGAAATGGCAGTAAATGCTGCTTGTGCAGAGCTTGGACATGAACCTGTAGGGTTGATGATCCAAAGTAAGATTGAAGAGCGCATGAGAAATGAGCGCCCTCATTTTATTCATATCGAACAATTACAGGATATGGTCGAAAATGATTTGATCGATTTAAATTATGGAAAAGTCGGGTTAGCTTATGGCAAACACCGCGCAAGACGCGCAGCTCTTCGTGAGTCAGAAGCAAAGGCCGTCCTGCAAGAGGAAGATTTTTGTGAAGATTTGCGGCTGCGAATTTCGTTTGCGCGTATTGGCTTAAATCTAATCCTTTCAGAAAAAGAGCTGTCTCTTAGATTAGCAAGAGGCATTTCATCAACTTTATCTTCTCAAGAGCTGAAAGAAACCATCATCCTCAATGCAAAAAGCCTTTTGGATGTCGATGCGGACAGCCGTTTTTTTGCTGGCCGCATTTTGCTGACCTTTATTTACGAAGAAACGCTTCCCTGGAAAATAGCAGATGGCATCAATCAGCTAAAAGAGGCCCATCGCAAAGCTTTCTTAAACTACATTCCAAGGGGTATTCAATTAGAGCGCTTAGATCCTCGCCTTGCCAATTTTAACCTTGAAGAGCTAGCAGATGCGATTGACCCCTACGCTGATTTACAATTTGATTTTATTGGCATTCAGAACCTATACGATCGCTATTTAATCTGCATGAAAAGTGCACATGGACGCCATCGCCTTGAAGCCCCTCAAATTTTTTGGATGCGGGTGGCGATGGGACTTGCATTACTTGAACCCAATAAAGAGCTTCGGGCTAAAGAATTTTTTCGCATCTATCAGAATAAACTTGCATGCTCCTCTACTCCTACCCTGTTTAATGCGGGAACAAGAAGAGCGCAGCTTTCAAGCTGCTACCTTTTATATTGCGGAGATTCAATAGAAGAAATTTCTGAAACTTGGACAAGGTTTTCTTCCCTTTCAAAATGGGCAGGAGGACTTGGCTGTTCTTGGACGGCTGTACGTGGGTGTGGAGCCCATATCCATGGAACAAATGGGGAATCCTCAGGTGTCATCCCTTTTCTTAAGGTCGCCAATGACATTTGCATTGCGGTGAATCAAGGGGGGAAAAGGCCAGGCGCTCTTTGTAGCTATATTGAGCTCTGGCATTCAGACATTGAAGATTTTCTTGATCTACGAAAAGAAACAGGAGATGACAGGCGTAGGACCCACAACATGAACACAGCCCTTTGGATTCCAGATCTTTTCATGAAAAGGCTTAAAAGCATATCAGAGGGTCTTTTACCCAAAGATGCGATGTGGTCTTTATTTCGCTCCGATGAAACAGCTGATCTTCACGATCTCTATGGGGCTAAATTTGAAGAGCGATATCTGGAGTATGAAGCGCTTGCTAGCGAAGGAAAAATTTATTGCAGCAAAATTCGCATTTTGGCTCTTTGGAAAAGGATGATTGGCGCGATTTTTGAAACTGGACACCCTTGGATAACGTTTAAAGACCCATGTAATGTCAGATCACCGCAAGACCATGTGGGAGTGGTCCATAGCTCTAATCTGTGCACAGAGATCACCCTCAATACAAGTAAAGATGAAATCGCTGTTTGCAATCTTGCCTCTATCAACATTCCCAATCATTTACGTGAAGATGGCTCAATTGATCATGCCAAGCTCAAATCCACTGTGCAAACTGTGATGAGAATGTTAGATAACGTCATCGACATTAATTATTACCCAGCTGATGCTGCAAGAAATTCAAATCTCAAACATCGCCCTGTTGGTCTTGGGGTGATGGGGATGCAAGACGCGTTGTATTTTCGAAAAACTCCCTTTGACTCACTTGAGGCGGTCGACTTCAATGATGAAATCATTGAGGCCATTGCATTTTACGCCTACTCAGCCTCCTCTGACTTAGCTGTAGAGCGTGGGACTTACTCTTCATATAAGGGTTCAAAGTGGGACTTGGGACTACTTCCCCTTGATACTTTAGCCTTGTTAGAAAAAGAGCGGGGTGTAAAAGTACAAGTCGATCGAAAATCTCGTTTGGGATGGGAAAATTTACGCAAAAAAATCAAAACCCAAGGGATGCGCAATTCAAATTGCCTTGCCATTGCCCCAACAGCCACAATTTCCAACATTATGGGGTGTATCCCTTGTACAGAACCAAGCTATAAACATATCCATACGAAATCAAATCTTTCAGGAGAATTTGTGCGCACAAACGATTATTTAATCAAAGAATTAATGGATTTAGGACTTTGGGATAAGGAAATGCTCTCAGATCTAAAATACTTTGATGGCTCCATTCAAGCCATCGATCGAATCCCAGATGAGATCAAAAGGATTTATAAAACGGCTTTTGAAATAGAGCCCACTTGGCTGCTTCAATGCGCAGCTGTCCGGCAAAAATGGATTGACCAATCCCAATCGGTCAATTTGTTCCTTGCAGAAAATGACGCTCGAAAAGCATCCTTTATGTACCGAGAAGCTTGGGAGATGGGGCTAAAAACAACCTATTATCTGCGTACGATTAATAAATCTTCTATCGACTCAAGCCTTCGCGACCGGAAAAAAGAGGCAATAGAGCCTAATCAGACCGCTTGTTCTATAGAGTCAATGCGTAACGGAACAATTTGTGAATCATGTCAATAGGAGACAGTTATGGGGATTAAATCGGATAAATGGATTCGCCTGATGGCACAAGAGAAAAAGATGATAGAGCCGTTTTCCTCTGCACAAATGCGAAAAACGGATGTTGGGCATTCGGTTGTCAGTTACGGGTTATCAAGTTATGGGTATGACCTTCGCGTTTCAGATGAATTTAAAGTGTTCACGAATGTTCACAACACATTAATAGATCCAAAGGCCTTTGATGAAAAATCGTTTGTCGATGTGAAAACGGATGTCTGTATTGTGCCACCCAACTCTTTTGCTTTAGCAAGAAGCGTTGAGTACTTTCGCATCCCTCGCGACGTCATCACGATTTGCCTCGGTAAATCGACCTATGCGCGCTGTGGAATTATTGTGAATGTCACTCCCTTAGAACCGGAATGGGAAGGACATGTCACTTTAGAGATCTCTAATACAACGCCGCTTCCTGCCAGAATTTATGCAAATGAGGGACTTGCGCAAGTGATCTTTTTAGGCTGTGATGAAGTGTGTGAAACCTCTTATGCAGACCGCCTTGGTAAATACATGTACCAGCAAGGCATTACAATCCCAAGAGCTTAAGAGCTTTATACAGATTTTTTATTCATTTTATATTGCATAAATATTCTCATTATGCTAAAATGATGCTTTATGCTGTAAAAACAGCAAAAGGAGAAAATATGTATCCCGATAAACCCTTTGAGGCATTAAACAAACATGCCTCTGCATCCATTCAACCCTTCTCTACCCCGATTCCCTCTTCTTCTTCCCGTCTACGCTTAAGACGCCGCTAATTTCAATTTTTCCTTAATCACTTTTGACCGTTAAAAGTTCGATTTATACTGAACGTAATTATTTTAATTTATTTAACTATAGGTATTGTATGTCCATTAGTCCACCAAACGCATTTCCTTTGGTTTCGATTCTCCCAGAACTTGGAAGTCTGAAACTCACTGATGACCAGCAGCTCTCACTGATCGAAATGCTTGTCAAAATCACCGAGGAAACTTTTTTCTTCTATGAAAAAGGTCTTTTCAAAGAGCTTGATGCTCTTATAGGAAATAACGGTTGCGAAACACATGCATTTAATGTTCTTTCTTTAGCGCATTCAGAAGAATTGAAAGAAGAATGTACAAAGATGGTGAAAACGTGCGAGCGCATCAAACGTTGTGTATCAAAAGAAAAGAAAAAAATCAACGAACAGATGAAGGAAATTACCCTCTCAAAAGAAATGCTGTACCTGATCCAATCAAGACTTCTGACCATCACAAAAATAGAAGTGATGGACGGTGAAGATAAGACTAAGTCAATTTCGCTTCAATCTAAGATGAATGTAAGCGCAATCAAACTCTTTAAACCTGAGAAGCTTAGTGGCACATTAAAAAAAATCGTTGAAACCGCCCAGAGCAGGATGTCCGAACTTTCGATTGCTTTGATGACAGCGAAACTTGAAACATTAAGGGGAAATGACGGGATCATTAAAAGAATGATAGGTAAGGAGGAAAATCTTTATCGACACTCTTCAAAAAAAGATGTCCCTAGCAAACTGTATTCGTGCTCCTACTATAACACGAAGGCTCTTCTATTATTGGCGATCGAATTGAAAACCCCGCTACTCATAAAAGCAATACCCGAGAAAGGACAAAACGAACAGATATATATATTTAAGCCGACTGAAGAATTTGGAAAGTTTGAGGTTATAGATGAGCTTGAAGTAGGAGCTGTTGTCATTGTCTGCGTTGCTAAACTGCAAGAAGATGATGGATGGTTAAAACAAAAAGATATGTTCCTCGACTTTGTTTTAGCTGATGCTGCCACACAGGCAAGTCAGTTTATTCCAAGTCATCCTGAGATGAAAGTCAAAGATGATGAAGCTCAAGACGAAATCCAAAAAGCGAAGGTGAATAACCCCCCTTTTCATTTCCTTCATTTTTATTGTGAAACATGGGGAGGAATCAAGCCATGAATCTACTTAAAAATCAACCCAAAGCTCTATACCTTCTCTTTTTTGTCAAAATGTGGGAATGCTTTAGCTTCTATGGCATGAGGGCCTTGATGGTGCTCTATCTCATCGATCAGATGGGAATAAACGACATTCGAGCTTATGGAATATATGCTCTTTATTGCTCACTTGTGGAATTTGGGGGGATTTTAGGCGGTCGCTATGCCGACAAATTGTTGGGATTAGGTAAATCTATTGTATGGGGAGGCTGGTTGATCGCCGCAGGGCACATATGTCTTGCTGCGCATTCAGTTCCTTGGTTTTTCTTCGTTGGGCTGTCGTTGATCGTTGTAGGTTCCGGGTTATTTTCAACGAATATTTCAGCTCTCCTGGGACTATTTTATGAAGATGCAGACCCAAGACGAGAGAGCGGTTTTACTTTATTTTATGTAGGAATCAACATAGGGGCCATTCTCGCAAGTCTTCTTTGTGGTTTCGTTGCCGAAATATACGGCTGGCATTATGGTTTTGGATTAGCGGCGATCGGAATGATAGCGGGAAATCTTTTACTCCTGAAGTTTCAATACCTTTTGGAAGGCAAGGGTAAGCTTATAGCCATTCCCAAAGTAAGGCAGAAAATCATAGGTTACTTGGGGCTGATCGCTCTGATTCCAGCAACTGCTGTGATGATCGCATACGAAGACATCTTCTTGCATCTGATGCCTTGGGGCTGCCTTTTATGTGTTGTATGCATAGGGAAAAAGATGATTGCATCGGGAAATTTTTCCAGAAAACTCCTCATCAATTTAGGATTATATTTGGCAGCGCTTGCCATATTTTTTGCAGCGGAGGATCAAACAGCTTCAGCGCTTCTTGTTTTTAGCGAGCGGTTTGCCGCAAGCACAGCCCTCGGCATCCATATTCCGACGGCTACATTGCTAAGCTTAAATCCATTTGTGATTATATTAGGAGGAGCCTTAGTGAGTAAATTGCAAACAGTCAAACCGTTAAAGCTAATCATTTTAGGGCTGCTATTGGCCTCTATAGCATTTGCCTCATTAACGATCGTTTGCCATTTCCCGGGTCAAGATGGACTTGTTCCGTTAGAGATTGTTGTGGGAGCCATCTTGATAATTTCAATGGGCGAAGTTCTTTTGGCACCGGCGATTTTCTCTTATTTTTCAGAAATCGCACCTAAAGGCTGGACCGGGGTCACTATGGGGTTGATTCCCTTGGGTTTTTCCACAGGAAATGCCATTTCAGGTTTTCTAAGTAAATCGATGGTTGCACAAGATGGAGCATCTGTTGACGAGGCATTGGCTCAGTATGGAGAAGGCTTTACCTATTTAGCCCTGTTGCTTTTATTGGTTGCCCTCTTCATATTATTATCACAAGGCTTAATACCCAAAACAATAAATCAGATAAGGAAGATAGATGAAAAAACAACAAGGCTCAGCCTTTAGGCAAGAAAAAATCAAAGAGCTTCTCAGTAAAGAGCTCATCTCTGATCAGCATACTATTGTAGAATTTTTAAAAAGCCATTATGGGATAGTTGCTAATCAGACAATTGTCAGTAGAGACCTGCGAAAACTAGGTGTTGTTAAGAAGATGGTAAGGGGGGTATTGGCCTATGAAATCCCAACCCTTGATGTCCGGATAGAAATTTTAAAGCTCGGAGTTGTCGATGTCGTGTACAACGAGGCCAACATCGTGATTAAAACATTTCCTGGCCTTGCTGCATTTGTGGGTGACTATTTAGACAGTTGCATCGATATAGAAATCGCCGGGTGCATTGCGGGTGAGAATGTGGTGTTTGTAGCGCCCCGCTCACTCTCCGAGATAAAGAAAACCTGCCTTGACATTTGCGAAAAGCTGCAATTTATACCTAAGTAACCTCAAAATTTGGATTTTTGGCTTTGAGAAAAACCAAATTTTGAGGTTACTTGGGTATAAGAACGTTAAACCTAAAAACGGCAGTTCGAGATGCTAAATTGGCGCAAGATCTTGAATTAGAATCACTTTGCAGTGGGGCGGGACATTCCCGATTGGTGAAGGACCGCCCCACTGCAAATGATTCTGGTTCAAGAGATTGTGTCAAGTTAGCGTCTCCAACTGCCGTTTTTAGGATAATACCGATATTATCCTGTCCCAGCAATCTTTTGCGTATGCCCTCTGGATCATTAATGGTAATGGGCAATTTTGCCTCATAGAGAGCTAAAAACATACAGATGGTTTCTTTTAGTCTATTGATAGAAGCCCTTCCTGCTTTAGCCATTCGTACAAGTTCGCATCCCCTACAATAGTTTCTGTAACCGAAGGAAGAGCTTCTTCTGTCTTTGTCTCTTTAGTGAATTTCACAACACACTGCTCGTTGTGTCTTCCGAGAATAGGGACCTTTAGTCCTATTTCAATGCTATGATATTGCATGGCAAACTGAGAAGGATTTTCGTCCGGTCTTTTGATCACGAATTGATCCGCGGAGTTCCAAACACGAAGAAATGGCGCCTTAGTTGCGAGCATGAGCTGCTCCATGTTTTTACGCCCATTACATAATCCATCAACCCCTAGGGCATCTTCTGCATATTTTATAATGAAGCCATCAAAAAGCATCATTCCTGTATGCGGACAAAGTAAATCGTAGGCTTGCATAAACGTGCCGACTGGATCAGCTAATTTGCAAAAGTACCTTCTTGAGACAATGAGATCGACCTTACCCGCTAATTCCAATCCCCTTTTTGGAAATTCCTCTGCCATCTCTTCTATATTAAAACTTCCCAAACGATAAATCACATGATGATGAATTTTTTTCACTGTCTCTTCTGAAAGCGGGGTAAATCTCACACCAATTCCTGTAATAGTGACTCTTCTATATAAGGCCCCTTGCTCTTGAATAGCTTCAATCATCTCCTCATTCCATTTAAAATCTGCATCTCCAATATTTAGTATTGTAAATTCCGTTTTGTGAGGAGAGTTCTTGATCATCTTTTGTAGAAGAGCCTTCTCATCAATGCCGCAGATCAACGTTCTTAAGGATCTTGCGTATTCCTCCAATGTCTTAGAAACAACGTAAGGAATTTTTTCTTCAGTAGCTGGAGCAATTTGCTCTTTAAAGATACGCTCAACCTGCTCTTGGAGAGCCTTGGGCCTTTTTTTGTAATTTAAGGGTGGAATAGGCATACTTCCACATACAGGGGAGGCTACTTTCAAATAGCTCCACTCATGTAATTTCTTCTCCAAGTTTGGGCAATGCATTTGTAATTTCTGCAAGTTTGGGCAATGCGTTTTAACTACCGGTAGCGCAAGGTTCATAAATGTTGCATAATGTCCACGTACATCAAGAACTAACAGCTTATCACCATAGTGCCTTGCTAAGTTCTTTACATCTTCCTCTGTAAATTTCTTGACTGAAGTGGGTGTTTTACGCAGATTCAAGACTACTGCTGATGTATTGGAAAATCTTTGCATAACTCCTTCAATCCCCTCCCAGCGTTTGCCAAAATACTGAAAGAGATTGATATCGCATCTTTGCAATACCGCAATTTGGTTTGCACGCCAATGATGGCAGACTTGGCCGGCTGCCCCCAAATCCTTCAAAGGCAAGTAAGAAAAACACTCTTGCAAAAGTGGCCCTGTTAAACTTTCCCAACTCCTTTCTACTGTCACAACAGTCTCCTACTTTCTAATACCCTACACCGTAGAACATTTTGGCCAACTCTCTTTGAATATGAACGAATTTTTACACAAACAATCTCAAAATTTGGATTCAATCCCAGGGGTTGGCTAAAAACACACCTGTTGGCTCAAAACCAGCCCTGTTTTCGGTGACTACAGTTAACTCATGATGCAAGGCAGTGGCAGCTATCAAGCTATCTATGATGGCTAAATTAATTCCTTTTCGTTTGCACTCTCCAACAAGAGTCCCCCATCGATGTACCACCTTTAAATCAAATTCTAAGATGCGCCCACCAAAATCGGGAACCAAATCATTAAATAACCAATTTTCCAACTCGGCCTTGTATTTTTTACGATCCGGCAAGGTGTCATCCAATTTGGCGATCCCTGCTTGTATTTCCGCAATAGAAAATACACTGATTGAGTACAAATGGGCTCTATTTCGCTCGATCCATTGCTGCAATTTGGCATCTTTGAATTTAGCTATCCGCCTAAGCTTAGATAAAATACACGTATCTAAAAGGTAAGTCATAATTCTAGATCTCTTAAGGTTTCCTTGGAGCGAGTGAGATCCAATTCGATCTCGGGATGCGGGCTTCTTAAGAAGACGTCCATTACAGATCTCTTGGATCCCAGATATTCGTTATAGGCTTCCTCATTTAAGATCACAAAATGTTTCCTATTCCTAATGATCATCTGTTTTCCGCTGCTCTCGACCTTATTTAAGACTTCTGATAATTTGGCTTTTGCCTCTTGAAACTGCCACACCCCATTCTCAGGATTTGGCTTCTCGAAAAAATTGAATAACATCTCCCCTCCTAACTAGTCAGCTCTAGTCTTATTTTAAAATAACACCTATTTTTTGGCAATGTTTTTTGTAACTTCTCAATAAGTCATGGCAATGATGGTTGCCTTCGCAAGCTCAGGCAACCATCATTGCCATGAGTTTTGAGAATAATTTTCTATATAATTGTTATTTTATTTTGGGATCAGTCAAAACTCAAGGAGTCTATTTGTCCTTGTTGTAACGAACCTGTTGGCGGGGTACGAAGAGAACTGATCGATCATGCAAAGAAGTGCGAAGCATCAAGATCTACACCAAACATTTGGTAAAACATGTTTTGTAGGTTTTTGGGAGAAGTCAAAAGGGCGTTTACGCCCTCACCCACTTAAACTCTGGCTAGAGTTCATTCCTTGCGCGAACCTCTTCCAGGTATTTAGCAAAGCTAGCGTTTTTGCCTGTTGTTTTGGGTATTGCTGGCTTAAACGGTGTGGGTGCTGGTGTTCTCATGGGATGACGTCCTTCTTTGACGACTCTTTGAAATAAAGCGGAAACAAAACTTTGCTTTGGTTTTGTGCTAATTGGTGTGAACTGTGCAGAGGCTGCAGGGCCAGGACATGCGCCTTCAGCAATATCTTGTCTTCTTGGAGTTACAGCTTTATCAAGTGCTTTGCAGGTATCTAGATTTATTAAAAGTGCTGTGGGCTGTGCAGATGGAGCAAGGCCAGGACATGCGCCTTCAGCAATATCTTGTCTTCTTGGAGTTACAGCTTTATCAAGTGCTGCGTCGGTATCTAGATTTATTAATTTAGCTTGAGAAATGAGCTTTAAGCCTTGCTTGTCATTGACTAATAAAACCAACCAACCATACCCTTCTGCAATGTCTTGCTTAGCAATGTTACAGTGCATCTTAAAGTATGCTTTGTCATTAGACAATAGGCGACCCATCAGCCATGCTGATGCAAAATGATATACAGTTTTGATGACGCCCACCCAAAGTGCTTTAGGAATCGCGATCACTTTTCTCTTCACCCTAGACATGGGAGTTTGAGATGCAAAATCTGGGTGATATTGGTGAGGCTGAGAATTTTGTAAAGTGGGATCAAGAGATAGCATATTTATTTTTCCTAAAAAAGTGGCTTTAACCTAGAAACGGCAGTTCGAGATGGCAAATTAATGCAAGATCTTGAATTAGAATCACTTTGCAATGGGGTGGGACATTCCCAAATGGTGAAGGACCACCCCATTGCAAATGATTCTGGTTCAAGAGATTGTGTTAAGTTGCCGTCTCCAACTGCCGTTTCTAGGTTTAAGGCATAGATTTTAGAGCAGACCTCTATAAAATGCAAGGAAATTATGCTTCAAATGTATACCGAACGTGATTCAAAAGTTTGATTTTTTGGGGGCAAAGTCATGAATTTTCTTGGGTATATACTCAAGCCACCTGAATCCTGGAATTTTGACAAGAAGGCGGCGCAAG
>JABDAE010000087.1 GCA_013289325.1 Chlamydiota bacterium | reverse complement strand
AATGAGGAGAGGTATCTGAATATGTTTTTTTGAAAAGGTGTTAGCCTCTGTCCACTGTCACGACAGCGGTAAAGCCTGGCGTAAGAGGAACTGGGGTTTTTTTGCCTTTAGAGAACTGATATTCCTTGGAGCTTGGATCTGATTGAAGCTCAATAACAGCTGCAATCACAGGCTTATCTCCCGTTAAAACGCTTGCAAGGTTTGGATTTAAGAGGATTTTTCCTACTGCAGTCGATGAAAGTGGGGCAGGTGATACTTGTACTACTTTGCCAGATAATGTTCCATAAACTGCCGGGTCAAAACTTGGTAAAGCAACCGATGCTGTTTGACCGACTTGGATGAGTTTACCTTCGTTCATGTCAAAGAAAGCGTAGACTCTTAAAGGTGATTTAGGATCACCTTTAGCAGAGATAATCATAAGATCTATGCCGCGCTGGATAATTTGCCCATCGCTTACAAGAACTTCCAAGACTTGTCCATCTTTAGGAGATTCTAACTTATAGTAATGCTCTTGTCTTGTAAGCATTTCATTGTCATCTTGCGCTTGGACTAATTCATTTAGCTTAGCTCTTAAGTCGTCTGTGCGATACCCTTTAAGTAAATTAAAGCGAATATCGGCAGCGCTTGCTTTGACAGTTTCTCTTTCAATTCTAGCTGATGAAATTTGTGTTTCAATATCATCCACAGCCGATGAGCTCACAAGGCCTTTGTTAAAGAGAACATTCTTTTGGTCTAACGCATCTTTTAGTTTGTCAATTTTGCGCGCGATCTGCTCTTGGTTAAACAAGTTTGTAGAAAGCTGGGCTTTCATTGACTTTGTCTCAGCTTCTTCTTCTACAGAAATTTCTTTTTTTAATTTCTCATATTCGGCAGCGACTTTTTTCAACGTCAACTTTGCTTTAGCAAAGCGCGTATCATAGTCATGATCGTAGATGGTGGCAAGGATTTGTCCTTTTTTTACATCTTGGCCCCATTTGACTTCGACTTGGCGAATGATCCCATCCACACGGGTATTCACTGAAAAAGGTCCACCCCCTTCAGACTCAACGACAACTCCTGCCCCTTGAACATCGACAGCAAATAGTCCGCTGTTAGATGTCGAAAGCATGCAGAATATCGCGCTGCTAAAAAGCGTTAACGCTTTTCTTTCTGTCCAAGTTTTCATCTTGTTTCTTGTAGATTGTCCTTGCACGGCTTGTCCTTGCGCGCCTTTTTGGAGGCAGAGTGACCGATTAGGCATATCTTGTTTTTGTGATGTCATAAGGTTGTTACCTCACCTTGAAGTTGATGATTCATAAATTATCTTTTTTTCCACACTTTGTCGCGGCGCTGAAGAAATTTTTCCATTCTTGGAGACATTTTGGGGCGGTCGCTATCGGGTAAATCAAACTCCGGAAGCGTCGTCATATCTAAGATTTCGATGCAGCTAAGATCATCGCCTTGTAGGAATGTCGAGGCAGTTAAAAATCTAATCCGCGCAATGTTTTGCATGTAAGATTGTTTAATACCTGTGCGATCGACAAGAGCGCTTGTTAAGGAGCCCTCATACGAGAGAAGGTCAAATAGGGTAGATATCCCCGCATTAAACTGAAGTAAGCTATTGTCATAGACTGTCTTGCTAATCTCAACGTTTTGGTTGGCTTCTTTTAACCTAAGCGCTAAGATGATTTGCTGTGACAATGTTTTTCTTAAATCTTGCAATTTTTGCTCTTGAAGAAGTTGAGTGTTTAACATCGCCTGCGAATAAGCCGCTTTTTGCTGTCTGTAGGCACCTATTGCTCCGTCGTTGTAAATGGGAAACTCAAGACGAGCGCTTAGTGTCCAATTTTCTTGTGGACGCACCATCCAAAGAGGGGATAGCAACTCTTTTGCATATTTGACAGTAAAATTCGTATCGTTAATTTCCCCTTTAAAATTTAGAACTGGCAGGCAGTCGTTATCGGCCCCTTTTAAATTATAGGCTGCAACGGTTTGCTTTAAAGTTGAAGACTGAATATCGAAGCTGTATTTTAAGGCAAATTCAAAATATTGTTTAAATTGCTTTTGGAATTCACAGATGTTAAGCTCTTGAATTGCAAAGTCATCAGTTAAATCGAACATGATATCGCACATACTTTCAACAGAGACATCGCCCATTGTCAACCTTAAGTCTTGCACTGCATTATAAAGAGAATCTGCAGCCCCTATTAAAGCCAATTTCTGAGTGCTCTCTTGTTGTTGGATTTGATAAAAGGAGCTCCTTGCAAGTTCATCGTTTTTAATAAGTTGATTGACTCTATCTGCAAGATCAACACTTCTTCTTGATGCGACTTCTTGTATTTCTAAAATATTTTGTGCGGCTACGGCTGCCCAATAGGCGTTCGTTGTATCCAAAATACTTTGACTCATCGTTTGAAAGTCATCGTAGTATGCAGCAAAAAGGCTATACTTTGCTGCTTGCTCTTGCATGTAGGGCGAGCTATTTAAAAAGCCTTTTAAAAGCGGCTGATCGATGCTAAAGGTGATATTGCCATTGTTAACTGTTTTTGGATCGTCATTAAGTGGACTGAATGCTTTATTGACATCGGAGGTTAAATTAAAAGCTGTTCCGGGGCGTGTGAGTTTGGTCACACCTGCATTTGCTGCAGTCACACTACCACGCTTGTTCGTTTTTGCTTTAGGGCTATTTAACAAATGGTTTTGATCTTTATAGGAAAAAGCTGATGTCACATAGTAGTCAAATGGACTTGCTGCAGCCTGTAAGCTCCCTTTCTGCGATTCAATCGTCAAGGCAGAAAGTTGAATCGAGATCTGATTGTCAATTGAGAAGGCGATCGCATCGCGAAGAGAAAAAGGAATCCCATCACCACCCATACCTGGCAAATTGACGGTTGGAGAATGAGCCATCTCAGTTAAAGCTTCAAACGGATCTTTTGGATCGATCTCAAGCTCCGGAAATGTGGGTTTTAAATTCAGAATGGTGGAGGCCCCAGCTTTTGCGGCATCGATGGCCATCTCCAATCCGCTCGCTTGAGCTGCAAGAGTGAGCGCTGCACTTAAAACAACGCCTTGAATGAATGAGTGAATGCGCGGGCTTGTTTTCATTAGATCCTTCTCTTATTGATTTGTATCGATCGTTAATGAGCATACTGTCCCAGAAGAGATCTTCTGTGCGGGCGGTGTATTTTGGGGCCAAATCCATTTCTTTGTCTTTGGATCAGCTGCTGGTTCTATCACAACAGTCATGACAGGCTTATTCTCCGTAAGATAGCTGACAAGCTCCCTATTGTAAACCAATTTTTGCATAACTTCAGAAGGAGTTGAGTACTTTGAAACAAATGTCACTTTTCCTTTAATAGTCCCATATTTAGCAGGATCTAAAGATAAAATTTTTATAGTGGCTATTTGTCCGACACTAATTTTTTTTCCATCTTCCACATTAAAGTAAGCAAAAATTTTCGGAGGTGCTTTAGAGTGATCTGGTTCTTCTTCTTCTATAAGTAGTAGGTAATCCCCCTTTCTCACCACTTGACCATCGGAGACAAATAAATCGACAATCTCTCCATTATAGGGGCTATCTACTTTATAGTTTTGATTTTGAATCTCTAAGAGTTGATTATCCTCTGTTGTAGTGGCAATAAGCCCAAGCTTTGCGCCAAGCTCATCTGCTCGATATCCCTTTGCAAGGTTAAATTCCAAATCGGCAAGAGTCGCTTTTACAGATTCGCGCTCAATCCTTGCTGCCACAACCTTTTGCTCGGCATCATTGACAGCAGAGACGCTTATTAAACCTTCAGTAAGGAGGTTGCGCTTAGTTTCAAGATCGTCTTTATAGACCTCAATACGATGGGAAATTTGTTCTATGTTGAAACGGTTCATCGCGATGCGTCTTTCAAAGATTTTCCTTTGCGCTGCTGCTTCTTTGGCAATTGTTTCACTTAAAGATGTATAGCCCTTTTGCATACCTTCTAAGCTCGCAACAGCGCGTTTATATTTTAGAGCAAAATCTCTGTCATAGATTTCTACTAAGCTGTCGCCTGCTTTTACAGTGTCGCCGCGCTTAAAATTGACTTTGCGGATGATCCCATCTACACGGGTGTTGATTCCTTTTAAGTGTCCTGCCGCAGGCAAGATCACTCCCTTTCCTTTGACAATGGCTTGATAAGTCTCTTGTGTAGAAACAGCATCGGCTGCTGCAAGCTGTGCAAACGAAGCAAGCAAGCTAAATGTGGTCAACCCAAAGACAAATAGTTTTTGGACAAATAGTTTTTGGACAAATAGCTTTTTGGGAAAAAACTTTATTTTATAAGAGCGTAAATCTGTTTGTAAGAGCATTTTCATCTTTCTTTGTACCTTATCATTTTTGAAATAGTTTCGGTATGGTTATCTCGCTTTCCATTCCTTACGGCGCCGTTGAAGAAATTCTTGTATTTTTCCAGCACCTTTTGGCCTATCGCTTACTGCTAGGTCAAATTCCGGAAGGGTCGTCACATCGAGAATTTCAATGCAGCTGCCATCTTCACTGCAGCTGCCGCAATCGCCTTGTGCAAATGTCGATGCCGTTAAAAAGCGGATCAACGCTATATTTTGCATATAGCTTGTGCGAAGGGCAGTTCTTGCCAATATAGCACTTGTTAAGCTATTTTCATAAGACAGTAGATCAAACAGTGTGCTAATGCCTGCTTTAAATTGTTTTTCACTGTTGTGGAATACTTTTTGGGCAATCTCAACGTTTTGATCTGCCTCTACAAGCCGCGCTGCGATATTGAGTTGGTCCGAAAGGGCAATGCGCAAGTTTTGTAAGACTTGTTCTGTAAGCAGCTGAGTGTTCAACATACTTTGGGAAAAGGCTGCCCTTCTTTGCTCATAAACACCTAATGCCCCATCGTTGTATAAAGGCACGCTAAAGTTAATGCCAAGACTCCAATCGGATTCAGGTTTTTTCATATCGAGCGGAGAAAAAAGCTCTTTAGCCTTATTTCCTGTCTGAAAATTTTGTTGGGTAAGTTGTCCTACGACATCGAGTTGTGGAAGGCAATCGTTGTCTGCCCCTTTTAAGAGATAGGCAGCAACAGTCTGACGCAATGTCGACGCTTGGATATTGTAGTTGAACTTAAGGGCGTAATCGAAATATTGGTTGAATTGGCTTTGAAACTTATCTTGGTCAATTTTTGTAATGGCAAAGTCGTCAGTGAGGTTCAATTTAATGTCTCTCATATCAGTGACCGAGATATCCCCCATGGCAAGCCTTAAAGCTTGAACAGTGGCAAAGACTTGACGCGACGCAGCTAAAAGAGCCAGCTGCTGGTTACTTTCTTGTTGTGACATTTGGTAAAAGGAGCTTCTTGCGAGAAGATCGTTTTCAATGAGTTTATTGACGCTACTTGCTAAGTCGGTAATGCGCCTTATGCTCATCATCTGCACTTCTAATGCATTTTGTGCTCCAACTGCTGCCCAATAGGCGTTCGTTGTGTTATAGATTGCAAGGCTTATGGCTTGGAAGTCATCATAGTATGTGGCATAGAGCTGATTTTCTGCCGCTCTTTCAGCCATCCATTGCGCGCCGTTTAAAAAGCCTTTCATCAGAGGCTGTTGAACGACAAACGTAAGTGAGCCGACGTTTTTTGTAGGTACTGCAGGAGGCTTTAGAGTGTCTGTATTGAATTTATCGACAGTGCCTCTTGCTGTAAGGACTGCACCAGTGCGAAGTTTTTTCGTAACCCCCATTCCTGCAATAGTGTCTTCATTACTTAAATTCGTTTTTTTAGGATATTGTAACAAGTGGCGACGATTGATGTAAGCAAACGCAAAAGGGGTACCGGCATTAGAGATGACGTAATCAAAGGGTCCACGCGAGGCTCTAAGTGTTCCTTTTTGTGCTTCGATGTTAAGGGAAGATAGTTGAAGCGAAATCTGATTTTCGAGCGCGAAAAAAATGGCGTCACTTAAGGAAAAGGGCACACCATCAGCTTCCATTGCGGGGTTTACAACTGTGCATGTATTGGGGAGCTTGTCTAATACCGCAAAGGGGTGTTCGGGATCAATTTCCGGATCGGGCATGGGAGCTTTACTTTTTACCATAAGTTTGACATTTGCATTGGCTCCCCAAACGGCCATTTCCGAGCACTGTAGCTCGCTAAAAAGCGGTAAGGTCAAAAGAAGGCATTTCAGAAGCTTATCTTGGATTGATCGTTTCATAGGTATTGGAAAATGGCTTTATGTTGCAGTTTATATTTCTTACGCTTCATATTATATTTTTTTGAATTTATTGCAATTTATTTTATCAAAAAAATTTGAATCCCCTTAAGTTTTGGTGTGGCGATATCTGATTTATTTACGATCCCTTAGGATCGAGGGCGTCGCGAAGGGTGTCTCCAACGACAGCAATTGATACAAGCAAAAGTGTGAGTAGCATCGCAGGAGGCCATAACAAGTCGCTTTCAGATGGAAATGAGCTTCTCCCTTCATCCATTAAAACGCCCCAAGAACAAGACCCTTCTTCTCCAAGACCTAGGAATGATAGCCCGGCTTCACTTGTGATAGCGCCCATGACGGCAAATGGAATAAGAGTTAAAATGGGGGGGAGGGCATTTGGCAGGATATGAGAGAAAATAATTCTGCGATCTGAAAAACCAATCGACCTACAAGCTTCAACATAAGGTAGGTGGCGCTGTTTAAAAAATTCTCCTCTAATGTAGCGGCTAAACGATGTCCATCCAAATAATCCAATGATTCCTATAATGAGAAAAATCGATTTGCTTTGCAGCATGGCAATGACCATAAGGAGCATAAAAAAGATCGGCATCGTCTCCCAAATTTCGATAAGACGCGAGGTGATGATATCAAATCTGCCTCCATAATACCCCGCTAGTGCCCCAATTGGAATTCCAATAGCCATTGATAAAAGAATCGAAAGCCCGCCTACAACAAGAGAGATTCTGACTCCAAAGAGAAGGGCTGCAGTGAAACTTTTTCGATTAAGGCGCGTCATATCCCAAATGCTAAGCTTTCGATTTAATGACTGACTTCCTCCCGCATCCTCTTCCCAGTGAAAGCGGGTGATGAGTGGCCATAAGAGATAGCTTATTTTCTTCTTTTGTTCCTCTATCCAAGTTTGATTATCTTCAAGGTATTTTAAAATAGCCTCATTTTCCCTTTGCAGCTCTTGGCTAAGCTTTAAGTTTTTCATTTCATCTTTGAGTCGATCAGTTTCTTCTTGAATGAATTGACGATGTTCATTCCAAAGAGTAGGCAGCATTGAGGAAGAGGAAACGTAACGGCTTAGTTTCTTTGTTTCTTCCTCTTCGTTTATGGATTGCAAGATAGAGTTTAGTTTTTCATAAGGGGTCATGAACTGTAAATATTTATTCCAGTTTGGAAGGGGATTTGTATTTAAGTATTCGTTTTTTTTCAGCTTTAAATTTCGATCAAAGCTAGGATCTTGCATTGGAAATAGTAGTAAAAGTGCAAAGCAGCTGATGTGAATGGCAAGGAGCAACAAAAGTAAATAAACAGCTTTTTTAAGGCGATGCCGAAAGATAAAACAGATTCCAAGGGCTACCGGAAAGGTGAGGATCATGAGATTGAAAAAAAGATCTAATGGCTTAGTGTAAAATCCAACGTAAAAAAGGTAGCGAAAAAGGGGAAAATACCATGACCCCTCATATTGAAGAATGAGCGGTTTACTAGAGGCTAAAAAGGGGGCAAAAATGCTGACAAGGCAAAAGATTGCAATGACCCATAAAGCCAATCTTCCCAAACGGTAGGAGTAAAAGCGCTTCCAAATCATCAGCCAATATGTGTCCATACTTTATTTTACTCCAGTGATACTCTAGGATCTAAAACAGTGTAGGCGATATCTGCTGCTAAAAATCCGGTTAAGGAGAGAAGCGCGCCTGCAAGTGATGAAAACATGATGACATTATAGTCGCGATTGATGACGGCGTCGTAGAAGAATTTGCCAAACCCATTGATTTCAAACAATGTCTCAACGATCAATGAACCTCCAAGGACAATGCCTAAAGAGCTTGCAATGGAGGTGACGATGGTAATACTTGCATTTCTTCCCACGTGTTTAAAAAGAATCATAAGCGGATGCAGTCCTTTCGCGCGCGCAGTTCTGATGTAATCTTGCTTTAATACTTCAAGAACAGCTGTTCTAGAAAGGCGCGCACCCGATGCCAAAGTGCCATAGATAACCGCAATAAGAGGTAAAAAAAGATGCCTTAAAGTATCAAAAAGGCGCTGATACGAATTTAGACCATTATAGACGGCATCAGAACTTGTGAAACCACTGATGGGAATTGCAGAGCTGGTGAAGGGGAAATGGTGGTTCATGGCAACCATTTGGATGAGAAAGGGGACAACGACAAATACCGGCAGCGCATAAAGAAATAGAAATGATAAGCTTAGTGCGTAGTCAATTCCTTTATGTTGATAGTAAGCCATGCAACATCCAAAGAGTTGGCAAAGGACAAATGAGATCCCCATGGGGATAATGGCAAGAGTAAGAGAGTATTTAAATCTTTTTACAACTTCATAGAGTACGGTTTTATTGTCATCGTTTCGAAGGGTTCCAAAGTCTAAAGTCAAAACTTTTTTCATGTAGCGGAAAAATCTATTCTCAAGAAAAAAGATTTTAAACTTTTGCAAAGAACTTGGCTCAAACTGATATAGTGTTTTATTTTCTTGATACCAACTATTTAAACCAGCACTTTTTTCATTGACCGTTTCTGCGCGATCAGATTCTTTGAGGATCAAACGGCGCAAGGCGTTGTTATCTGTTGAGATCTTTTTATTCATTTGGGCTTGCAAAGAGGTGATGTTGGCTCCCAAATAGGTTTGGCGGCTGCCCCCCCTTGCAAAAAATTTGGAAGCAAGAGCGCGTAAAGGCAGCTTTTCCCCTTTATCTTGAATGATAGCCAAAAGTTTTGGCATGATAAAGCGCGCTGTATCTCCAAACGATGTCTTCACCTTGTTGTATTCTTTTGCAGGCATTTCGCGTGTATCGCTTTCTTTATATTTTTTTGTTAGAAGTTGGCTTAATCGAAGGCGCACATCTTTTGCTGTCATCCAAGGTCTAGTATTAAAAAGAGTGGGAAGGGTTAAGCCATAATGCTCTCTAAATTGTAAATACCTTTCATCAGAGCCAAAAGCGATGGTGCCATCGGCATCGCGGCTTGCAGTTCCTTCTGGGGAAATTTGGGTGAGCGTGACAGGATCTCCTGGGGCTTGATTGATGATCAGAAAATTGATGAATAGGATAAAAAATAAGGTGATGGGAAGTAAAAAAAGGCGTCTTAATAGATAGTTGATCATTAATTTTTAGATTTTATCCAAAAAAGGTTTTCCATGGGGCTTGCCACATCGGCGTTTGGAATAAGGTCTTTTCTCTCAACCGGAAGAAAGACGTTTTGCAGCTCCTCTCGATAGAGCAACAAGATCTTAGGCGTGTAAAGGAATGTGTAGGGCTGCTCGTCGTGAAGGATTTCACTAAAGCGGTGATAGAGGTTTAAGCGTTTGCTGGGATCGTATTCAAAGTCGAGTTTTTCGATGATAGAGTCAGCTTCGCTATTGGCAAAGCCGACCATGTTAGAGGAGCCTTTTTCAAGAGCTCCTGCAGATGACCAAAGTTGTCTTAAATTTTCCGGCGGAGTTCCAAAAACCCACATCATAGCGAGGGCATCGAAGCTTTTTTCTTCAAATGTGGCTGAGAGATCGGCGATATCGACCCCTTTTAATCTGCAATCGATTCCAATCGCTTTAAGTGAGGTGGCAATGTATTCGCAGATCGATTTAAACGTCTGGTTTTTGACGAAATAGGTTAAAGTGAATCTAAATGGGGTGATTTTGCCATCAATGACCTTATCGATGATCCCATCGCCATCCATATCAGTCCAACCTTCTTCTTCAAGGATTTTGCTCGCTTTTGATGGATGATAGGGCCAAGGTTCAATTGCATTGTTGTAACTTGGAGAATAGCGGTAAATGGTGCCGTTCGTCTCTACGCCCATCCCTTGTAAGTTTTTTTCTATGATCCTTTTGCGATCGATTCCCATCGTCAACGCTTGGCGGATCCGCTTGTTGCTAAAGAGGGGATTTGCTTGGTTCCATCCTACGTAGGCATATGTGCGATTTGTGTAGCTAATTTGTTGGATCGATTGGCCCATTGCCTTTTGTTTAAGATAGGCTGGGGATTTTAGGTAATCATGATAACTTAATAGCTGTTCTGGCTGCAAAGCGCATTGGGTAAGTTCTAGCGATTTAAACGCTTGCCAGATGTTATCGGGTGTGGCTTTAAAGGAAATTTCTAATTTCTCTACTAAAACGGCTAAAGGGTTGTAAAAGTTTGGATTGCGGATAAACTTAATTTGCCTATCTGTCATCCCATCAAAAATCCAAGCCCCGCAGCTGACGATGATGTTTTTGGCAAAGTGATTCCCAAAGTTTTGCGCCCAAAGAGAACTTGTGCGATAGGTATTGAGGTCTTGGTCCTCTTCGACAATTTTTTTTCCATTGGCAAAGTATTTGTAGACAAAGCTTGCAAGGGGTCTTAAACCACCTGTCCATTGCTTGGCGGTGTATTTTATTTTTTTTGTAGAAGGGGCACTACCCTTTGCAGTAGGTGCGTTTACCTCATCTTCTTTTACATCGTGTGTTTTCCATGTCATTACAAGCGTGAGCTTATCGACCATTTTCATCTCTTCGACATCGTCATAATAGTTTCTAAGCGCAATCGCTCCTCCAACGTCGACATAAGGATTTTTAATGGCGTCAAACCAAAGTATAAAATCCTCTGCCGTGACTTGATGTCTTTTTAAAAAGTGTTCCGCAAGGGTCGTTCCTGAGGGAAAAAAGGAAGGATTTAAAGGTTCCCAAAAGACGTCGTCGCGAAGCTTAATCCAAAATTCTTTGGCAGATGTGGCGGGATTGATTTTTTCTTCGATGCTCTCTGCCATATCTGGAGCATATGTTTCGTAGCGGCCGATCTTTGACTTAGCAGCTGAGACGTTGCAAAACCCCACCCAATCAATTACGTCTTTATATTCAGAAAATGGGTGGAGATTATCGGGTTTGACAATGGTGGCATTTTTTAGTATGCCGTTAGGGGTGAAGTTGTCTCCGAGCAATTTTGGTAAAGTCGTTGTATAAAAGGGATCAGGCGATAATAAATTAGATGTGGCCTTGCCTGTTTCTTCATTTGTAGAATTGGCTTTAGCGCTTGCCTCCTGCTTAAGGAAAGCTTTTTGGGATAGGCTATTCACATTAACTTTAAGCAAAGCAAGCTCTGCTTGTACCAATTGCAGCCTCTCTTCCACGATAGTGGAAGACCAATATAACATCCCAAGGATGGACAAAGTGGCAAAAGAGATAAGGAGGCGCAAGATGCGCAATGTCTTTGGTTCTTGACTCATATACCCTTACTAAAAAATCACAATATGATAATAGGATGGACTATTTGGATTTATTACCCAATGGGAGATTAATCCAATTTCAGCAAGTCCCCGTAAAATGGCAAATGTCCCAACCACTAAAGCAGAAATTCCAATCACCGCTTGATAGTACTTTTTAGCTGATTGCAGGGCGCTTGACGCTTGCATAGCTAGAGCAAGCGATGGGGAGGTGAGAAGCGCGAAAACAGCACCATTAAATGTCCCTTCAAGGATACTGCCTGATAATGCACATGCCGAAAAGACAATAAGCGTTTGACCACAGGGGAGAGCGACAGTGAAAAAGCCAAAGAGAAAAGTAGGCAGGCGCCTTTCTTGCAAGAGAAGCAAAGATAAATTCTGACTGATTTTAAAAAGTTGCTTTGACAAAAAACGATAGCCTGGGTAGCGCCACCCCGTAAAGCTTGAAATGCCGAGCATCATTAAAAGGAAGCCAAAGATTAGTGTCGTTGCAAAGGAGATATGATAGCGCCTAAAGAAGGTGTCAGCAACAGCTCCTATTGCGCCTGCAGTGCCCCCTGCCATGGTGTACGAAAGTGTACGCCCAAGGAAATAATAATAACGGTGGGGGTGTTGTCCCAGCATCATCACTAAAGGTCCACACATCCCAAGGCAGTGTAAGTTGCCAAAGATGTAGATAGGAAGCATTGCAAAAAACAAAGCCATGTCAGTTAATTTTCTTGGGATTGTTCTTGATAAGTAATTTCTTGCACTTTATTTGTTTGCGATTGCGCCTTAGCCATGTCTTGTCTTGTACTTCCAGACGTACGCATGTGAGCGACTACGGTGACCAACACAAGAATCCCCATAAAGGTGGAGAAAATGGCCACGGCCATTTTTTGAAACAGGCGCTTTTTTAAAAACATGATGACCTTTGTTTTCTTAATAGACTTCTTTGAATTTGGTTACATTTGATTCACTATACCGAAAAGATGAACGAGGCCCTCACTGCTTATACAGTAATTCAAGAAAATTAAGCAAGAGCAAGGATGAAACCCAGCAGCTCCCGCTAGCGTCAATTGGTTGTAAAGAGAAAATTTTTTTGAATTACACAGAGGACAGAGAGTAGTCTAAGTGTTACCTATGTCGGTGAACTGGACCCTGAAGGATAGGAAAAACAATGGGGTCAGAAGTCTTTTCCCCGGGGAAAGACTTCTGACCCCATTGGCCCAATCGTCCACTTTTGAGGCGATTTTATCTGTCTTTCCAAAAAAGCAGTATTCCTTGGAGTATTTCGCAGGCATTTTCGAAATATATGACATAAATCTTGGTGATTAAGGCATGAGGGTAGTAGTTCACTGCAAAGCAATGAATTTTTTTAAGAAGAATATTAACCTAGAAACGGCAGTTGGAGACGCTAACTTGACACAATCTCTTGAACCAGAATCATTTGCAATGGGGTGGTCCTTCACCATTTGGGAATGTCCCACCCCAT
>JABDAE010000086.1 GCA_013289325.1 Chlamydiota bacterium | reverse complement strand
TCGAACTGGTCAGTCTCAGAGGCAGTAGCTGCTTTATCCCAAATTGCCGATTTACAATTTGAAGCGCGAGATATTTTCCAAGGGAATGTCGAAGGCTTCACTGGTGCCGTTCAAAGTGTGAATACTGCGACACATAAGAGTTGTCCTGTCACGTTTGATATGATGAAATCGATTTTAAAGGTCGTATTGAAATATCTTCGCGAAGTGAATAAGGCAAAGAGTAAAAAAGAGGTTGCCCAAGAAAATATCGAAGGCATTAAGACAATCATGGTGCTTGTAGGTGAAGCTGCTAGAAAGTTAGATGCCGCAGGACCTGTTTTAGAAGGGTCCCATGCAACGAGCATACGCGATATGACCGAATATAAAAAGTTGCAAAATTTTTATTTACACTTCATCGATAAGAAAATTGAGCAAAGATTTGATCAAAATAAGATTGGGCAATGGATTTTAGGGATTTCAAAAGCCCATGAAAAAGATAAGGCAAAATCTTCGAATTTGATTTTGTCCCATACAAGGCACGTTTTTATAGATCTAGATTCTGTCAAAAGCGATTTGGAGTATGAGCTATTTTTAATTAGAAAAGAAAATGGGATGCGGTTTTTTAACACGCGGCTGATGAGAAATTTAACTCTAGTCAATGACTTTAAAGGACATTTTACTCGCGAAAAAAGTGACGATCCATTGATAGACATCAATCTTTGGGTGGATAAGGTAAGTCTTGATTCTGCCAAAAATATCATTCACGCCTCACAAAGGCATATTGAAAGATTTTATAGAGAAATTTATCACTCAAAAGAGTTTGTCTTGGCAGATTACGTGCATAAGGCGTTCATGGCTCTTATGCTTGCCGCAAATCCACACAATTTAATGGCGCAAGAGTTTACTCAGAAAAGCTGTCGCAACTATTTAAAAGACTTTTTTAGATTCTTTCGGGTGGCAATCAATTCAACAGAATACCAAAATCTCGTCGCCTACCCTCCAGCAAAACCAAGTAGTACAGCCAACCTTTTACTCGGCATTATCCATATGATTTGTATGGCCATCTATACGCGAATGAATACGTTCAATGACTTAATGCCTTTGATTGATGAATTGATGGAGAAGGGAAATCAAAGGCTAAACACTTCAAAGACAAACGGAAAAGCTATAAGGAAACCTCTAGCAGAGCTACTCTTAGAAAATTATAAAACGCTTGTTCATGCCTTAAAGACACATCCTAATGGACCGATTCGTAAAATTCTTTCGGCATAACCCTTGTAAGGAGATACTCCACTGACACACTCTATATTTTTAATTATGACATAATTAATAATTTTAATGAAAATATTTATTTATAGTTAGTTAGAAAATTAAATTGACTTTTATTATAAAAAATTATATATTATGTTTTTAAAAACAAAATTGTTTATAGGTAGCTAATGAATATCAGTAATGTTTTATTTGTTTTAGATTCTTTAGACAATTTGCTATGGGGATATATCGCCATGCCCGCGTTGCTGCTGATGGGCATCTATATGTCATATCGAACGAAGTGCATTCAAATACGGAGATTTCCCAAAGTTCTTTCTACTTTTTTTGAGACCCTGACAAGCAAACGATCAGGCGACGGTATCCACCCTTTAAAAGCATTTTTTGTATGTATCGGTGGATGTATGGGGGTTGGTAACGTGGTTGCCGTTTGCACTGCAATTCAAATTGGTGGCCCTGGCGCATTATTTTGGATTTGGGTCACGGCATTAGTGGGAATGATCGTCAAATACTCAGAAGTCTACCTTGGAATACGCTACCGCGTTCCTAATGGGAAAGGGGGCTTTACAGGTGGTCCGATGTACTTTTTGCAAAAAGTATTTAAAAAGGCGTGGGTGCCAAAATTTGCAGCCCTACTTCTTTGCATTTATGGTGTTGAAATCTATCAATTTTCTGTTGTTACCGAAAGCATATCTACAAATTTTGAGCTCAATAAATACGTCGTCGCAACTCTTTTGCTCGCACTCATCATTTTCGTCAGTAGACGGGGCGTACATTACATTGGGAGCATTGTCTCTGTTTCAATTCCCATCTTTATCGTAAGCTACCTTGGGATGGGTGCTTGGGTATTTTATCAAAACTACGATCTTTTGCCTTCAGTCATCCACATGATCTTTTCCTCAGCATTTTCAGGACATGCCGCAATGGGTGGTTTTGCGGGCAGCACTATCTTGCTTACAGCCTCTCAAGGCATTAGAAGAAGCTGCTACGCAGGTGACATCGCTGTCGGCTATGCCTCAGTTATCCATAGCGAATCTAGAGAAGACATTGCAGAAAAGCAAGCCTCTTTAGCGATGATGGAGATTTTCTTAGATAGCTTTATCATTTGCACGACAAGCGTCATGATCATTTTAGCTACTGGCACCTGGTCGCAAGAGATTGAAGCATCAATGCTCGTACAGCAAGCGCTTGCCAATTATTTTCCCGCCATGAACATCTTTATGCCTCTTTTTCTTTTAATGTTAGGAATCACAACGATAATGTCATACTTTTGCGCAGGTATTAAATGCGCTGAATTTGTCGCCCCCAAATATGGGAGAAAAATCTACTATGGGTATGCGCTTTGCATCACGTTAGTTTTTATTAATTATCCCCCACTACAAGCACTTACAGTTCTCTCCATCACAGCAGGAATCCTTCTTTTACTCAATCTGTATGGGATATACAAACTCAAAGACAATATCGAATTCATGCCTGCAACAGCGCCCTCTGCCGGATCTACAGAATCCTTAAGTGAGCCGCAAGAAGAGTATGTGGCCCAGCAAAATTACGCGATTCAAGACAATTATGTACCAGAAAGTTATGTAAGTGAAAATTATTTAACCGACACTTATGCCATTAATGAATCGCCCCAAGCTGCTGCTTTGATTAACTCAACCAATTAATCCTAAAAACGGCAGTTGGAGACGCTAGCTTGACACAATCTCTTGAACCAGAATCATTTGCAGTGGGGCGGTCCTTCACCACTTGGGAATGTCCCGCCCCACTGCGAAGTGATTCTAATTCAAGATCTTGCGCCAATTTAGCATCTCGAACTGCCGTTTCTAGGTTAATTTTGGTTTTTCGCCAATTTAAAAAAAAATATTGCAATCAAATTCCTGTTTAACCAAAATTACCCCTCCTAAGAATGGGGGAAGTTCACATGGCTGCGGCTGCTGTCTCTTTGTCGATGTATCAAGAACCGAATCGGGAATTTGTCGTTGTCAACAATTCTACCCCAGATCTCATGAAAGTGGTGGCAGAGATCTTTCACCGGATCCTTACTCCACTTTATGGAAATCAAGATAAAGCGATTGGACAAATTGCGCTTAGCACCGATCGGGTTTGCCACCTTCTTCTAGAAAACAACACTCCGGTGGGTGTGCTGGTGTATAAAACATCCCCAAGCGATGAGTTTCAGGAATTTGGAGTAGAAAAGAGTATCGAAGTCAAATCGCTTTTCGTCGACGATGCCGGAAAAAATTCAGGTAAAGGCCTTGGCTCAACACTTGTGACCAAATTGATCCAAGAAGTCAGCAAGATCACCGAAACACACTTAGGCACTCACGTTACAGTCAGCGAAACAAAGCAAGAGTCTTTGGTTTTTTTTAGAAAAAAAGGATTTCAGATCGTCCATCAATGGAAAGATCGTTACATCAGAGGTGTTACAGAGTATCTTCTCTCCTGTCCAGAAAAAATTCAGGCAGCTTCTCAAGAGATGGCATCGCTTGCAATTAGAATGGGAAATTTTTGGGCGGGTAGACCCAACTACAAAGGTGTTGGATTGATTCCTCATGTCATCCATGTCATTGAAAAAGCCCACGTGAATGACATTCACGGTCTTATTTTGCTATCAGATGGCACATTTGTAAGCGGTTCAAAGGACCATTCATTAATGCAATGGGATAGGTTTGGACAACTTGTACAGACCATTGATGAACCCTCTCCTATGGGATCTGATCCAAGGGATTGGATTACGGCCATGCAAGTCATCAACCCCTCCTACTGGGTCAGCGGAGAGAGAAATGGACGAGTGAGTCTTTGGAAAAACAATGGAAAGTATATTGCAGATCTTCGTGTTAAATTTCCTTCCAGTCGCCATGTCAGCCATCCCTTTAACGAACACCGCGTCAATTGCCTCGCGGCAGGACTTAACCCAAGTGAGCCGTCGGTCTTTGTCGGTTTTGCCACACAATTTAACGAGTATAACTTGATCGAAAGAAGAGAAATTGGCTCTACAAAAGCCCACAAAAACGACTGGGTCTATTGCATAGAACCTCTCACAGAAGATAGGATGCTCATCGTCACAGGTTGCACTCTTGACGTTTGGACAAAGCAAGACAAAAAGTGGACAAAGACGGCCCCGCTAATCAAAGAGCCTCCAAGAGACACAGGAATGAAGCGAGAAAGAGGAACCAAACGCCCCTTTATTTCTGCACTCAAAAAATTACAAAACCAAGAGACGCAATTTGCCGTTGCCTCTTTTGATGGAACAGTTAAGGTGATCGATATCGCAATAGGTGCTACACAAGCTCAATGGGGAGAGCATCTTGGGCAAATATGGTCTATTGAATCGATTCGGGAAAATCTACTCGTATCAGCTAGCGAAGATAAATCCTTACAATTTTATGATCCAAGAGAGAAAGAACCAGTTGTCACCATTAAAGATCACGTTGGGCCAGTCTCTGCGACCCTTAGGTACAATGATGATCTACTACTGGCTAGCACTTGTCCTCCTAATGCCCTATTGACACACCAATCAGCAGAAATCAGATTTTACGACATAAGGAGAAATACATCATGGCCAGTTACAACTTTGTAACATTTTCTGCAAACTCTAGCTATCGAAGTATAGTGGAAAAAGTATTCAGCGTCCCCTTGCAGCAAATATATTATCAATCCAGCGAATATCTCAACCGCGTTTATACAGGAGAGTACAGATCAGAAATTCTCATCGATCAAGACAAACCAGTAGGTATACTGATCTATAGACCCCCGACGTCTTCCTCAAGTACATTTAAACTTAAAGCATTAACAACGCCTATGACTGAGGAGACCCGTGGCAAGGGGTATTCTCAAGTGTTGTTAGATCGAGTCATGAAGGTTGCCCAAACACATTTAGTAAGCTCCATTTTTACTGAAATCAATGCGAGTGAAGCAAAAGTCTTTGCTCCTTTTTTTGAGGCGGCGGGTTTCAAAAGACAAATACTTAAAGACCACGAAACATTTACCTTCCATTTGCCATCCGTTAGCACTAATCGAAAAAGAGCTAGAGAAGAAGGAGGGCGAGAAGAAGGAGGGAGGCAAGAAGAAAGAGTGCGAGAAGAAGGAGCTTCTTTTGTATTTCCTCAAGAAAAAAGAATGAGGATGACAAATACAATCAATCATTCATGCCCACTAAAACAACAATACCTTGCACAGATTGCAAGCGGCCAAAAAACAGTTGAGGGGCGCATTAATACGGGAGTGTTCAAAAAATTTAACGCAGGAGATACCGTTTCATTCTATAGTGGATCCTCCAAAGTCTCATGCCAAATTACCAAAATAGAAACATTTAACAGTTTCAAAGCCATGCTAGAAACTTGTGGGGTGCAAAAGTGTTTAGCTGATGTCAGATCTTTAGAAACAGCAGTGCAAATTTATGACAACATTCCCGGATACAGGGAAAAAGCCTCAAAATTTGGGGTTTTAGCCATTCATATTGCCCTATTAAAGGAAACTACATGAGCGCTACACCTAGTGTAAAGACAGATTCCACACCCAAAGGGTATCTGTGTACCCTATCCCTACGTATCATGGAAGAGCCAAGGATTTCAGTTCGCTGTGGGCACCTATTTGACGCATCGGTTATAGGACTTAATCGATTGTGCCCTATTGATCAAAAAGCACTTGACGATACAGTCCCTTGCGCCGAGTTAAAAGACAGAATCTCGGCATATACCAAGTCTATTAAAATAAATGTAGTTGCAGCAACATCCTCCTTGGCAAGCGGTAGTTCTTCTAGGCCAAGAAATGCAGCGGTAGAAAACATCAGACGCATTGAAAATGCGCATCAAGATGATATTCATGGATTTCTCGCTTTAAGTCCTGAGTGTTTTGTCAGCGGTTCAAAAGATACTTCCATCAAAATGTGGGATCATCAAGGATCGCAAAAAAATGATCTCAGACCCAAGTCATTAAGTGGATTTAGCTATAAGTATTGGGTGACAGCGCTTGGCACTTTAGAGTCAGGTAATTGGGCATCAGGATCAAGAGATGGATATATTAATCTTTGGGATGCGCAAGGTAAAGAGCTGACAGAATTCCAGTACGTGGCAAAAGACCCAAGTATCGCTAAACAACGAAACCTATCTAGAATCAACTGCATAGCAGCAAAAGCACACGGAGGCTTTTATGTCGGAACTCCAAAATATGTGCATGTGTACGATGAACAAACAGGATTGGTAAAATCTTATCAAGCCCATGCAAATGACTGGGTGTACTGCATTGAAGAATTAACACCAGAGCAGCTGATTGTGGTCATTGGCTCATCGCTGCAACATTGGCAAATGGACTGGGAGCCAAAGCCTCAAAAGACAGATCTGATCCAAGAAACAAAGAACAATTGGTTAGGCAACCAAAGGCCCCATATCTCTTGCATTACTCGTCTTGACCATCGCCCCAATTATCTTTTGGCGGCGCTTTTCAATGCCACCGTCCTATGTATTGATATCTCTCGTGAAGGAAAACTGCTCAATGAATTTTGTGAGCATAAGCCCATAAAAGACCATTCAAGAGTATGGTCGGTCATCCAATTAAAAGGGGATCTTTTTGCCAGCAGCGCCGATGATGGAATGATTAAAATCTGGGACGTCCATCAAAAAAAATCAGTGGCTACTTTAGGGAATAATCCTGGAAGGGTTTCTTCTTTGCTGAAGTTGAGCGACAATGTGTTTATTTCCGGGTCATGCCCCGACAATTTCTCAAGCGGTCAAACGAGGGCGTCTATTACATTTTGGGATATCCGAAACCTTAAGTCAGATATACTTTTCAATGGATTACTCCTTATTTAGCGGGCTTTAATAATAACGATTTAATACAAATTCTTCTTTGGGCAAAAGCCATACTTAAGATATGGGCGCCATTAAAATCGAAAAGAAAAGCCGGTCGTATTGCCTCTTGCGTACTTGCATATAAGTGAACGGCTTGCATGCTTTTCGCATTTGCAAAGATATTATTTTTTACCTCTTCTATCTTGTCAACAAGTCCAACCATTTCTGGCAGAAACTTAGATCTTTTCACACAGGCCAAATCGGCATTTTCTTCGTAGAGCTTCGGTGGAGATAAATTTTGGCTATCTCTTTCATATTCAAAGAGCAAAAACCATCTTGCGTACCAAGCATCTTCTACGCTATTCATATTCGTCTCAAATGAATAGCTGTTACCCCAAATTGGGCTGCCTTTTCACTATATTTGGGAATGGAGTCATACGCCTTGACCCCATCTTCAACGCTATTTACATTAGGTAAACAGTTTTTCACACCCGCATCCACCAGCATATCTTTAAAACTTGCAAAACATTTGATAGCCACAATCTGACATGTCACATCATCTGATGCATTGCTGAAATAATAAAACCGTATTTTATCTCCCGGAAGATATTTGAGGACTGCCCCTTTTGATATTCTCCCCTCCACAGTTTTTTCACCATTTCTGATTTGATGAATATACATTTTCCTCATTGTGAGGTGATGTAGGTCTTTTCTTTGTTTTTTTTTCGGGGGCCCTTCAGATAAACGCGTATCTTTCTCAAAATCACTTCTGTCTCTTTTCCTCGCAATGGCACTCACCTGCTATCTCCTAGGTAGTAATTCAAGCTGAATCGCTGCTACCCCATTTTGCGCAGCTCTATTAGCATATCCTGGAATCTGATCGTATACATCGACAGCCCGTTCAAAAGAAGTAACATCGGTTAAACACTTTTGATACCCTTCCCTTTCTAACATTTCTTTGAAATCTCTATACTTTCGAATGGCAATAATTTTACATACCGCATCATCGGCAGGGTTTTGTTGGTAGAAAAATCGAATCTTATCTCCATGGCGATATTTTAATACAATACCGCTATTGATTCTCCCTTCTATTGTTTTGTGTCCACTTTGAATTTGATGGATATATTTTGCCTTTAAGGTGAGCTCGTGCTGTTTTTCTGTGTTGGAGTAAAGGGGAAATTTTGGTGTGCGGTTCACAAGCGAATTACATTGGGAATTGCTTTGGACATTACTTTGATTTTTGTGTCTCCAATAATCTTCTTCGGTTTCTCTTCTTTTTGCAGAGGGACATTCATCAAAGCTGGCATGCGAGTTTCGCACTGGGCTCTCCTCTCTTCGCCTTTTTCTTGAATCAACAGTCTGAATTGGCTCTTGTTTGCGGCTTTCAACGACTTTTTCTGGAATTTTTTCTGGGATGTTGAAACGAGCAGAATATCGCTTTGCTCCTTGCACATTCTCATCTGTCTCCTGAATGCTAAAGTCTTTTTTTCTCAAGAAGTCGATAGTTTTTTGATTTCTTGCAGACAAAGACATGTGAACGCCTTGTGCAAAATTTTTCTCTGCCAATTTGATCACACGTCTTACCAAAATACTCCCATAAGCTTCTATTGGTTTACCATCCATTACACCAAAATGTTTAACCTTAAAGCTCTCCATTGTTTTGCTGCCGAGAGATAAACGCTCGTTTGCTTTTTTATAGACAATGAAAGCAACGGGATCGCCGTAATTGAGCAACACCTCGCATCTTCTTTTTCCATTCTTTTTTATTTCTTCTAGTTCAGCATCTTGGTTTCCGTAAATAGGCTCAATATCAGATCTAAAGGTCTGCTCTAATTTTTTAAAATAGGGAGAAGCCCCATCCACATAGGCAAATTTTAAATCGGCAGGCGCTCCGCCTGTATGATGGTTTATGGCAGACATATTTTTCTCCTAAAAAGTTTCTAAATCTCTATACGCCCTGGCACCTTGCCGTGAAATTTCAAAAGATCAGCTTTCACGTAGACGATGTTGCTTTGCTGGCACCATTCATCTGGGTAATAATTTTCAATGCGATTCATCTGAAATCTAACAGGTGTGCCGATATACTGCGCTTGCTGCGCTCTTGTATAGTACCAAAAGCTATTGCTATTGTAAAAGCTAATGTGCGTTGGATCTTGAAAAGCGCCGCGTCCATCAGTACTTGGTGTTTTTGTTAAAAACCATCCATTGGGAGCTAAACAGCGATACGCTTCTTTCATCACATGAAGAGGGCTTTTTAAATGCTCAAGGGCGTCATGCGCTCTAAACACCCCTACTGATCCATCTTCAAATGGCCAGCGCTCATTTAAATCTGCAATAATGTCGCCGTTAGCTAAATCGATACTTTCATAGCCAGCAGGTTTGGTAAAGCCGCCGCAAAGGTCTATTTTTCTTAAAGAGTGAGTGTCGCACCACTTCTCAACAAGTGGATAAATATATTTGTCGTGCAGGTGTAAACAAAGAGTTTGGATTTTTTCATTCTTCTCTCCATAGCTTGTATTGCCAGGGTGGACATGATAAACGTAAAGAGGTTTATCAATATGGTGCATCTTGCCGTGAATATATGTTCTGCATAAAAGGTCTTGATCATCGAGGACATCCATTGTTTCATCATGGCCGCCAATTTTATCATAAAAGCTTTTACGCCAAGCCCTAAAATGATTAGGAGCATACCAAATCTTACTTACAGATGCGGGAGTGGGTGGGAATGAAACCATTTCGATAAGCTCACGCCCTTCATATTTGCAAGCTCTTCTCTCCCAACCATATTCTTCACTAAAAAACCTTGGCTTATACCCTTCTTCTACATCGCAAAAGTTTGAGTAAGCAAAATCGACAGTCTGGTCTTTAAAAGCTTCTGCGCACTCAGCAAGGGCATCTGGAAACAGTTCATCGTCGTGGTCGACTTCTAAAAGAATATCACCTGATGCCTTATTGCAAGCAAACTTTTTTAAAAATCCGATATGAGAAGAAGATTCAAAGCATGGATGAATTTTAATTTTTGGGTCGTTTTTTAAATCGACCGTGGCGCCATTATTGGGACAAATGATCCACTCCCAATTTTTATAACTTTGCTTTTTTAATGACTGATACAGCCGATTTAAATGTTTAGTATTATGTGTGGGAGTAAATATTGATATACGCATATGACCTCTTATGAAGTTAAAGACAACCATTGTTTTTTTTGAAATTTAAGAGCAAAATTAAATAAAATGCCATTTTTTTTGCAATCATTTTCTCTAATAGGTAACTCATGGAAATCGTTTTTCTTGATTCCGTGAGGTGAATATGCTAGAGTGTCATGTTTTAAACGCTTGACATGAAAGAATCAATAAACAAATTTATGGAGCACCTCGCTCTTACAAAGAATGCCTCCCCTCATACCGTTCGAAATTATAAGACCGATCTTTGCTCGTTTTATCAATTTTTAGAAAGTGATGACGCTTTTATCTTTGAAATAAAAATTACAAGACAAGATATCCGAAATTACTTGGCCCATTTGCATAAAAATGAAATGAGCAAAAAAACGATTGTGCGCCATCTATCTTCGATTCGAACCTATTTTAAATACCTTTTTTCAAATCAACTCATCCAAACTAATCCTGCAGAGCTGCTTGAGACCCCTAAAATCAATAAAACAATTCCCAATTCACTTAGCTACGAGCAGCTCTTGCAGCTATTTGCGATGCCGGATTTAAATACGCTACTCGGCTTTCGCGATAGGGTAATGATGGAGCTATTTTATAGCTCAGCGCTGCGCTTAAATGAACTTGTATTATTAGATAGGAAAGACGTTGACCTAAGCGCCTTGCTCATAAAACTTAAAGGGAAAGGAAAAAAAGAGCGCCTCGTCCCCATTACAGAAAATGCGGCCGATTGGATTAAAAGATACTTAGACCATAGCGAGCGCTATCATTCGATGGATGGCCACCAAGCTGAAAAAGACCTCCAAGCCATTTTTTTAAATAAGTTTGGTAAACGAATTACGGCAAGATCGATCGATCGCAACTTTAATAACTATTTAAAAAAAAGTGGACTTGCTGGTAAAATCACTCCTCATACGATTAGACATACTATTGCGACACATTGGCTTGAAAATGGAATGGATCTAAAGACAATTCAAGTCCTATTAGGGCATAGCTGTCTTGCGGCCACCACGATCTATACTAAGGTGTCAAATCAGTTAAAACAAAAAGTCTATAATAGCGCGCATCCAAGAGCTAAATTTAAAGCGAGCGAAATTTAAAAAAGCGGAATATATCATGAATAAAAAAGCCACCACCAATCGAATCACCCTTAACGAAGTCTCCAAAAACTTTGGCACCAAAATCCTCTTTGAAAATGTGACCGCCACATTTAATCCCGGCAACAGATACGGACTGACAGGGCCAAATGGGGCAGGAAAGTCGACTCTATTGAAAATCATTACAGGACAAGAAGAGCCTACAACTGGATCTGTCATCCTGCCAAACCGCGTCGGTATTTTGCGTCAAAATATCGAAGACTTCCGCGATGCAATCGTCTTAGATGTGGTGATCATGGGCAGTAAACGCCTTTGGGATGCGTTGCAAGAAAGAGATGCCCTTTATAATGTCGAGATGACAGATGCAGTCGGCATGCGATTTGGCGATCTTGAAAGTATTATTGCAGAAGAAAATGGGTATTCGGCCGATACTGACGCCGAAATCCTTTTGCAGGGGATGGGAATTGCAAAAGAGTACTTTAAATTACCGATGCACTCTATCCCTTTGGATATGCAGTTTAGAGTGCTTCTTTGCCAAGCGCTCTTTGGCGACCCTGACGCCTTGCTCCTCGATGAGCCGACAAATCACCTTGACTTAGAGTCGATCAATTGGCTTGAAAAATTCCTTTTTGATTATAAAGGGACACTTGTTGTGATCAGCCACAATCGCCACTTTTTAAACTCCGTCACTACACACATCGCCGATATCGACTATGAAACTATCATCCTCTACACGGGCAATTACGACGATATGGTCATGGCAAAAACTTCTGTGCGCGATAGAGCTGAGCACGATGCAAAATCAAAAGAAAAAAAGATCGCGCAGCTTAAAGAATTCATTGCAAAATTTGGCGCGGGAACAAGAGCTAGTCAAGTGCAATCAAGAGCCAAAGAAATTGGGCGTTTGCAGCCCCAAGAGCTAAAACAATCTAATATTCAACGTCCCTATATCCGCTTGTTAACCACAGAAAAGCAACCCGGAAAGATCGTCATAAGTGCAGAGTCTATTTCCATGGCTTATGAAGACAATTCCGTAATCAAGAACTTTTCTATCGAAATTTCAAGGGGTGATAAAGTTGGAATCATCGGCAACAACGGCCGCGGTAAAACCACATTGCTAAAGATGCTAAGCTTTAATTTACAGCCAACTAAGGGCAAAGTGGAATTAGGGCACCAAGCCATCATCAGCTATTTTCCACAAAATCACGCTGAGATGGTCCTTAAACAACCAAAAGAGACCTCTTTTGAATGGCTTAAAGAGAGAAGACCTGGGATCTACGACCAAGACATCAGAAGTGTCATGGGAAAAATGCTCTTTGGGGGCGATGATGCCTTTAAACAAGTCTCTACCCTTTCAGGGGGAGAAACAGCTCGCCTTATCATCGCCGGAATGATGCTAGCTGATCACAATGTCATCATCTTAGATGAGCCGGACAATCACCTTGATCTAGAGGCTGTCTCAGCACTAGGAGCTGGACTTTCCGATTATAAGGGCACTGTCTTATTAGCCTCTCACGATAGAGACCTCATCGATAGCGTCGCCACAAAAATCATCGCCTTTGAGCCGGAAGGAATTGTCATTCACGATG
>JABDAE010000085.1 GCA_013289325.1 Chlamydiota bacterium | reverse complement strand
TGATTGAAAGAAATCTCATCCAAACTGAGTTTAACTTGCATCACTCCCTTCGATCAATAGACATTATGTTTTTTTTCATTAGAACATATTAACCTTAATATGCTATGATGCTAATTTAATTAAGAAGGAGGTTTTTTATGGGAGAAAGCAACTCCACCCCAATCGTTGAAATTTTAAATGAAGCTGTAAATAAAACCGAGCAAAGACCTGATTCTAGGCAACTTTCAGTAGAAGCGCTCGCTTTACTCATCAATGCAGAGCGCTTAAAACAACTTGAAACTTCCATCACCAAAGAATTTACCGAACTAAAGGCGCGCCAAGAGAAAGTCTCTCACCTTCTTAAAGCCATTAAAGCCGTCAATGCAGCGACTGAAAACGATGAATTAGACATTTCTAAAAACCAAGAGCTGCAATCTTTTATCGCAAAAGCGAAAGAATATGGCGCAGAAATTAAAGATGGAAAAGTCAAATACAACAAACAAGAGCGCGATCGCCTGATCGAAAATATTCGGATCACAGCTGATGAGATGAATATCTTAAATGACATGCAGCTACAGACCATCACCCGCATGACAACAGAGCGCTATGAATCTTATCAATTGGCAAGAAGCATCATGAAGCCGCTGCACGATGATAAAATCAATAAAGCAAGAGCTATAGGCGGCAGGTAAACGCTATGCAAACACTTTCTTTAGATTCCATTCCAGCAGTATACACTATGGCTTCAGAGCTATATAAAAGCGGCAAATACGAAGACGCTAAAGACCTTTTTTCCCTGCTCACAGCTTCCGAGATTAAAAATACAAAGCACTGGATGGGCCTTGCGGCATGTTATCAGATGACGCGTGAGTATCCAAAAGCAATCGAATGCTATAGCATGGCAGCTATTCAAAACAAAAACGCGCCGCTCGCCCACTGGCATGCTGCTGAGTGCTATTTTGCAAATGGCAACGTCAAACTTGCCCTTACAGCGCTATCCTCTGCCATAAAACTAGCAACACCCGTTGTAACACTTCAGCCACTTGTGCAAAAAATGCTTGGCACCAAAGCAATTTGGGAAAGGAGCAAAACATGACAGTCAGTACAATAGGCTCGAAGGGTTCCTCACAAGGTTCTCTGACCATTCTAGAAGACATTGAGATAGAGAAAAGAAAAATGGCAGAAAAAAATGCCTCGCCATTTCATCAAGACACTATCAGTTCCGCTTTGCCCCCAACTATTGTGATGCAAACAAGCGATGTGCCAAAACTTGAGGACTTACCCTCCGATCCCTCCTATTATCAAAGGCTTGCCAACTGGTTGACAAGTTTTCGCAAAAGACCACCCATACAAGACAATACGCAAAACAATGGCACATGGCAGATATCAACACCTACCATTGAAGCTTTTAATGTGGATAAAACAACGCTTGATAAGAGCTTTATACACCTTAATCAAGAAAGGTCTCTTATTGATGCGACACTCACTGCAAGAAAACATAATCAAGAGGCCATTGCCTTAAAAAACGAAGACATTAGACGAGCTCTTGAGCGCAATCGCAATTTAAAAGAAACTTATGCAGCGCTAAACGAAGGCGTTGAAACCCGCGATAAATATGTGACGATGCTTGAATGGGCAACGACTGGTATTACCGCGGGGACCATACTTCTAATGGGAGGTGCCTGGCTGCTTGGAGCTCCGCCAGGAGCAGAACTTTTATTTGGCGGCGCTTCAGGAATTAGCGCAGGCCTTACAGCCGCTGTCAAAAGTTATCTAAAGAAAAAGATTGACGAGATGAAAGGCGATATCTTCTTAGCCGGACATGAAAAGGGAAATAACCATCGAAAAGCGCTTAACTCTTTGGAATTTTGTTCAAACGTCGATCAAGAAAATTACAGATTATTAGAAAGTCTTTTGCGTGTGACAAAACGTGCGCATGAAACCACACGCGACGTCACACATTAACATTATTAAATTTGGAGGTCTACAATGACAAACACAAAACTTGACACCCGCTTTAACAAAACAGGTCAACATGAGATTGACGAAACTGTTTATGATCAGAATAAAAAAGATGGGATCAATCCTCAAAATGTTCCCTTTAACCCATGGAAATTTGACACCATTGCGACGGCAACCCCTCCTGATACACTCACAAAAATTAGCTCCAATGAAAAAATTAATCTTTTAGAAGCTAAACTTGCAGAAGTCAATCAAAAGATCAACAGACTAATTGAAATGCAAAATAAAATGCTTCTCGAAGCACAAAAAAAAGATAAAAAAATTGAGATTAATTTCGACCATTTTCAAAATGAAATGACAAATTACAACCACGCTGTCTTTTCTTTGATCCTTCGCCTTTCCTCTTCTCAGCAACAAGCGCGCATTCACCAATTAGAAGATCAGGCAAGCGAAATTGCTACAAAAGTGAATAAGACTTTCCGACATAAAGGACAAATGGTGCAATGTGTGGCAGCAGGTCTTAAGATTGGCGCAGGAGTTGCAGCAGTAGCTGGCGGATTGGTTGATCCGACGTCTATGGCTAATGGTTACGGAAAGGCTTTCTTAACATTTACTGTAGAAGGAGCTAAGCTTGTCTCTCCATTCCTGGATTCTCAAAGCAAAGCCGGTGAGCTCATCGGAAGCGTCCTTACAAATAGAGTTGAAGGCACTCGCCAAAAGGAAGAGTTCTATCTTCAAACAACGAGAACGCATGATTCTACAGCAAGAGAAGGCAAGCAGCAAAACGATGGACTTGCCACTCGTAAAGACCAAGCAAGAGAAGCAGCTGATAAGGCCAGAGGAGATCTTGTAAGCAATTTGACAAGAACTTAAAATGCATAAGCCTTTGGCTGAAATTTTTGGACATGTTGAGAGGATCACCTTTCAAAACGCTGAAAATGGGTTCACTGTCGCTCAGCTAAAAGAAGCTTCTAAAAAGGATCTCACCTGTATCGTCGGCTGCTTGCCGACGATAAAGCCAGGTGAGTCCTTGCACCTTGAAGGAGAGTGGAAGCAAAATAGCGACTACGGCTTACAGTTTCTTGTCAAAAATTACACGACAAAAGCGCCTGCCGATGTGTTGGGGATCAAAAAATACTTAGGATCAGGCCTTATCAAAGGCATTGGTCCCACCTATGCCAAAAGAATCGTCGATACCTTTGGAGAAGATACTCTTATCGTCATCGACAAGCACCCAGAAAAACTTGAATTCATCGATGGCCTAGGCAAAAAGCGGATCGCCAGCATCACAAGCAGCTGGCAAGAGCAAAAGTCAATCCGCGATGTGATGATTTTTTTGCAATCGCATGACATTAGCCCCTCTTTTGCACAAAAAATATTTAAAGAATACGGCAATGCAAGCATCCAAATAGTCTCTTCCAACCCTTACTCTTTAGCTAAAAATATTCGCGGCATTGGGTTTAAGTCGGCAGATCAAATTGCCCAAAAGATGGGAGTGCCAAAAGATTCGGTGGATCGATTTGATGCCGGAATCGAGTATGCCTTATCAGAGGCCACAAACGATGGGCACATGTGTTTGCCCGTTTCAGAGCTTTTGCTTATTGCAGGAGAGCTCTTAGAAACCACTCCAAATGTTATTGAAGAAAGACTCATCCACCTGCAAAAGGACAATCGCATTGAGATCTCCCAAATGGTCTATTTAGCGACTTTAGAGCGTTTTGTGTGGCTGAGAATGTTTTTTAAAGCCGAAACAGGCATCTGTCGCCAACTCACGCGCATCAAATTTGGCAGATCCTTGTTAAGGCAAATAGATACGGGCAAGGCCATTGCCTGGGCAGAAGAGCTTTTAAACATTAGACTTGCAGAGCATCAAAAAGAGGCTGTCTCAAAGGCTTTAACCGATAAGATTCACATTATTACAGGTGGCCCGGGTACTGGAAAAAGCACCATCACTAAAGCCATACTAAAAGTTACCGAAAAGCTCACGGATAAAATCATTCTTGCCGCCCCCACTGGCAGGGCTGCCAAAAGGATGACGGAGATCACGCAAAAAAAAGCCTTTACCATTCACGCCCTTTTAGAATTTGATTTTAAAAAGGGAGGCTTTAAAAGAGGGTTTGATAACCCGCTTGAGTGCGATCTCATCATCGTCGATGAAGCGAGTATGATCGATACTTTACTGATGAATAGCCTCTTAAAAGCCATACCCGATCATTGCCGCCTAATTCTGGTTGGCGATGTCAATCAGCTGCCAAGTGTTGGGCCAGGCAACGTGCTAAAAGACATGATCGAATCGCACATCATTGCAGTCACTGGACTAACAGAAATCTTTCGGCAAGCGCGAGGCTCTCGGATCACCATCAATGCCCACCGCATTAACAAGGGGACATTTCCTGAAATTAAAAATGAAGAAGATAGCGATTTTTTCTTTATTAAGGTCGATGACACAGCAGATGTCCTTCGCGATATCGTCGCGCTCGTCGGAGAGCGCCTTCCCAAAAAATATGGCCTTAATCCTTTTACCGAGATCCAAGTCTTAAGCCCCATGCGGCGCGGCATCATCGGCACAGAAAACCTAAACACCGTCTTGCAAGAGCACCTTAATCCAAGAGGCACCCCCTTGACATGGGGAGGAAGAAAGTATTTGGTAGGCGATAAGGTGATGCAAATTCGAAATAATTATAAACGCGCAGTATTTAACGGCGATATCGGCTGCATTCAATCGATTAGTGCAATCAACCATGAAGTAGTCGTTAAAATAGATGAAAACGATGTTGTCTACGATTTTAAAGACCTAGATGAGTTGGTGCTTGCCTACGCCGTTTCAATACATAAATATCAAGGGAGCGAGTGCCCATGCGTTGTGATGCCCATTCACACTACGCACTTTAAACTCCTCCATCGCAACCTTCTATACACAGGGGTGACAAGAGGCAAAAGACTCGTCGTACTAGTCGGCACAACGCAGGCGATCGCTTTAGCTGTTAAAAACGATGAAGTTAAAAGAAGGCACACAGGCCTAAAGCAAGCGCTTATTAGCGCCTTCTCCACAAACTTAAATCTGGCCTTATGAAAAGGCAAAAAAACTTAAAAGTTCCAAAAAAGTTTGTTAGATTTATTTTGAGTCTTCTCGTTTCATGTTTTGTTGCAATTGTGGTCTTAGCAACTGAAGACCGGACCCTCACTCCATCGTTTGCAAAAAGTGTTGAGGAAGATGGCTCAATTGCACTTTTGTCCAATCAATTAAATGATGACTTATCTGCCCTTTATACCGATGCCATAGATAAGGCGAACTCGTCCATCACTCTCATTGTCTACTCTCTTTTAGATAAAGCAATCATCAAAAGTTTAAATAGGGCCGCCTTAAAAGGTGTACGCGTTAAAATCATCTGCGATGCAAAGACATCTCCTGGTATTGATAGCAAACTAAATCCCAATATCGATCTCATGCGCCGCTTTGGCCCAGGACTTATGCATCTTAAAATCCTTGTTATAGATCGCGCCCAAGTTTTTCTTGGCTCTGCCAATATGACATATGAATCTTTGCATCTGCATGGCAATTTAGTGATGTCCTTAAAAGATGCGCAAGTGGCAGACATGATCCAAAAAAAGGCAAACACATTAACTATCGATACCTTAAGTTGCGCTTTTCCTTTACCCCCATTCACAGTGGGTGGTCAACGACTTACGCTTACCTTTCTCCCAGATAAAAATGGGGTGGAAGAGGTCAAAAACCTCTTACAAAGTGCTAAAAAAACCATTAAAATTGCCATGTTCACATGGACGCGCCACGACTTTGCAGAAGAATTAATCGCTGCAAAAAAAAGAGGGGTGAAATCACAGGTAGTTATTGATAACACGGCCGGAAAAGGGGCAGGAGCTGCAGTTTATAAAATATTGCAACTTCAAGGGATTAACGTTTTTTTAAGTGAGCCGGGACCGCTTTTACACCACAAATTCGCCTATATCGACCAAAAGATCTTAATCAACGGATCTGCCAACTGGACAAAGGCTGCCTTTACCCAAAATGACGATTGCTTTCTTATCCTTTACAACCTCACAGCGTCTCAAAAACAAACGATGGATAAACTCTTCAAAAAAATTTTAAATGAGACTGTACATTAAAATAATGCTTTGATACAACAGGAGATTAAGACTATAAGGAGCTCAAAAATGATCCATTTCTTTAAAAAAAACCCCCTTTCCTTACTTATCGGCGTCACAATCGCAACGATTGTCCTTTCTGCATATACGAAACATTTAAGCGATGTCGCCATCATCAATCAAGGTAAACTCAAAGCAATGCATGATGTCGAAGAGATTATCCATGAAAATATCAAGATGCAAGGGGAAAAAGCCACTGGTAAAGCCTCTATGATCGCCCGTTTTCCAAATGTAAAAGAAGCGTTGAAAAAACAAGATCGCGACTACCTCATTACAGAGCTTCAAAAGACCTTCCTCTTGCAAAAAGAGCAATATGGGGTAGTGGAAGGGACTTTTTGGCTTCCCTCCGGTATTCAATTCCTCCACCTATTTGACATCAAGCATTTTGGCGATAAAGTAGGCGCAGATCTAAAAATTGTCTCCACAACTCTAAAAGGAAAGAAGGGAATCCAAGGAATTGATATTGATCGCTATGGAATAAGCATTAAAGGGTCGGATGTCTCTTTAAACGAGCAAGGAGAAGAGCTTGGAGCTTTTTTCGTTGGGATGAACTTTAATACAATCTTGGCCAATATCCATCAAGATACGGGATTTGAAGCGGCAGTCTTTGGCGATGACGAATGGATGACGAAGATTAAGGTCGTTGATGAAAAACCTGACGCTGAAAAAGTGATCGGAGGCTTTCGCCTTATTGGCGTCACAAATTGGAAAAAAATACGCTCAGTCCTAAACGCCAAACTGCTCACCCCTTCAACCAAAAGCAATTTCCTAATTGAAACCGTCAATGGAATTGATTATGGTGTGATTAACGTGCCCCTTAACAACTTTGAAGGTAAACAAATCGGATCAATTGTGGCGGTTAAAAACTTTGATAGCTATAAAGCGCTCCTAAGAGCCGGAATGGTCAAAAGCACAGCGTTTGCCATCTTGCAAGGAATCCTTGTCATTGGAGCTATTTTGCTGATTTACAACGGCATGTTGATTCGCCCTCTTGAGCATCTTAATGACCATATTAATGCTCTCATAGATGGTACACCTGATGTGGATATTAGCCCGATCTTAGGTCAACATGATGAAGTCGGATCTCTTGCAAAAGAAATTGAGACATTAAGAAAGATGTACCCGAAAGCACTTGCATCAAAGTAAAGATTTTAAAAGACAAGAGAGATCACATGCTATTTTTTACCCGAAACAGACCTTTTACTCACCTTGCTTTATTTTGTCTTCTACTATCTAGTCCATTGGCAGGAACTGATGTAGAACCTAAAAACAGTCAATTACAAAAAAGTCAATTGCTCAAGACGAAAGCTACCGCAGAAAACGGGTCTAAAGTCACAAGCTCTCAAATGCCTACTCAACTTGAAAAACCATTGCCAGTTGGGGTGAGCCTACACCTAATTAAAGTCTATAAAATCAGCGAAGCCACGGGATCATTTGATGCAAAAATCGATCTTGTACTTAAGTGGCATGACCAGGCGTTAAGCTTTGATCCGAAATTGCATGGCACTGATCATTTGATCTTTAAAATGGATGAAGCAACGAAAAAATTAAATGGGATATGGAATCCAAAAATCGTCATTTCTAATCTTCATGACAATCCAAACATTTTAGAATCTTCCCTTAAAATTAGCTCGCAAGGCTTTGTCACATTCACCCAGCGTATTAAAGGAACATTTCAAACTCACTTTTCATTAATTTCTTTTCCTTTTGATTCCCATAAACTTACAATTATGCTTAGGTCTTCTCTTTACAACAACATGTTGGTAGAATTTAAACAATCGCAAAAAGAGAGCGATCAATCCGGAATAAGTGAAGATGCCTTACCCGATGGATGGACATTTAAATATATCGATTTTTCAGGCGAGAATATAAAGGGTCTTGAAGGGTATTTCTACAACACCTTCTCTGCAAACATTAACATCAAAAGAGTTCCAACTGGCCACCTTTTTGCCATTTCGCCACTCCTTTTAATCATTTTTGTCCCTACAATCTTAACTCTTTATAGCTCAATCGATATTGTCCCTCGCCTTGGTGCATGGTCGGGAGCTCTTCTTGCACTTATTGCCATGAGCTTCACACTCAATATTCGCTATCCAAGTCTTGAGTCTAATAGTATCCTTAGCGAAATCATCGGGATTGTGGCAAGTTATGAGTTCATCATGATTCTCATCACGATGACAATTTTCAACCCCTCCTTTAGCCTTTGTAAAAGGTATACATACCTTATTGATGAATTGAAAGTCATCTTTCGCTGGGCTATACCTTGCCTTTTGATTTTATTGATTCTCTTTGTCACCTTAATCACTTCAATTTTGGATGTCTTATGAAACTAAAATACAAAGCACCCCTCATCGTCTTTGTCGTCACTCTCTTAACTTCTGCAATTGCCACTTACGTCGATTATTCTTTCCATCGAAATTTAGTCGAAAATGCCGAGCAAAAAGAACTTAAAGAGGTGGCCTCATTCATCCAAAACGATATTGTAAGAGAGTCGCACAAAGTGATGGGGATCACATCCCTAATTACGACTCAACCATGGATAATCAAGGCCTTTAAAGAAGGCAACAAAGACCTATTGACCTCTTCTTTAACGGAAAGTTTTGCCTTGCAAAAAAACTCAAATCACATCAATACGGCAAAATTTTGGCATTCACCGGCTACTGTTTTTTTGAATCTGTATAATCCTAAAGACTCTGACAAAGATGAAAGCTCTTATAGGAGTATGGTGCTGGCCGCAAATCTTCAAAAACAAGCGGCAAGGGGGATTGAAGTCGGCTCAACTTCACTTGCTATTCGAGGTGTAGAGCCCATAGTAGATGGCGATGAATTTATAGGATCCTTTGAAGTTGGAACAAGTTTTGCATTGGTATTAAAGGCAGTGCAACAAAATCTTAAATTTCATGCTGCAGTCTTTGTCGAAGATGACGTCTTATCCAATAGAGGTATTATGGCTAATATAAATGCTCCTGAAGATCAAATTGCAGGTTATCGCCTCTTACAAGCGACAGATTCGAATTTCATAAAAAATGTGGTAAGCTCAGATCTTCTTTCTTCTGTAAATGACATCATCACCAAAACGACAAAAATTCAAGGGAAAAATTACGGCATCGTTTTGGTTCCCCTTCTTGATTACACAGGGGTTCAAATAGGCTCAATTGTCGCTGCAAGAAATTTTAGCGAATTGAGCTCAAGTTTTAATAAAAGCATTGTGGCGGATGTGCTCTTTTGCCTTGTGCAATCGGCGCTCCTATCATTTATTACCTTCGTCACGTTTAGTACATTAGTGATCTCCCCGTTACAAAAAATAAGAAACAATATGAAGAAGCTAATCAATGGAGACATGAACGCACAAGACTCCGTATCACAAAGAAAAGACACAATTGGAAAACTTGAAAGAACATATTTTAAGCTAAAAAATCATCTAAAAACGGGAAGAAGTGATGCAGCAAACACAACCAAATCGTAAATCCCTAGTTTTTACGGGCCTTTTTTGGGGATCCATCATCACGTGGATTTTACTTTTTAACTTCTCCCCTACACCCTCTAGTTCATTAAGTGAGCTTCCCCTTTTTCAGCTCGTTGCTGAAAATAAGCAGCCAACAGATAAACCTGCAGCTGTTATAAATGGGGATCTTGATAAAAAAAAAAACACCCTTGAATTTGTAAAGGAAGAAAAAGTCGTAAAGGAAGAAAAAAAATCGCCTACTAAAGTAGAAACAGATCCAAAAAATGGTAATCTAAAAAAAGGAGATGCTGAGCCATTAACGCAAGGAAAGGTCGGTCAGAAAGAGGTTACCTCTTTTAAAATGCCTGAAAACTTTCAAAAGCCCCTTCGCATTGGGGTGATTGTAACGGCAAATGAGATCACAAAAATCAATGAAGTGACTAACACATTTGAAGGTAGCATCGATATCACACTCACCTGGCACGACCCAAATGAAACATTTGATCCCAAAATAACAGGAACTAATAGACTTACATTTAACGAAGATGCTGCAGTAGAGAAATTAAAAAAAATTTGGAACCCTGATATTGCAATTGCCAATATTGATAAAGTGGCAATTAAACAACACCCATCCTTAATGATCAACGCTGATGGTTTAGTGCATTATCTGCAAAGGGTAAATGGGACCTTTGAAAGTACTTACCACTTAGAGCCTTTTCCTTTTGACAACCAATTTCTTAACATAAATCTTATTAGCAGAAGCTACGACATTTCACAGTTGCAGTTTGAACAAACACAAGATGAAATTAATCACTCAGGGATAAGAGAAGGAGCTAGAATAAGTGGCTGGGATTTAAGAGATCTAAACTTCTTTGTGACGAATGAAAAAGGGCTTAATGGAAATTATTTTTCTGAATTTCAAGCTAATATTCTTGTACGTAGAATACCTCTTAGTCACCTTTTTTACTTAGCTCCTCTTTTGCTTATTATTATTGTCCCCACAATTATCACTTTTTTTTCCAAATCAGATGTCCCCACAAGACTTAATAACTGGGCCGGATCAATGCTAGCTCTTATTGCCTTAAGCTTTACTTTAACGCTTCGCTATCCAGCACTTCCTTCTAATGGAATTTTAGCGCAGCTTATCGCCATTATTTTTGGCTACCAATTCATGATGATTTTACTTTCTAAAACACTGCTAGATCCAACATTGCAAGAAAATTCAAAGTATCGCTACCTTTTAGAGGAGCTGGTCTTGTTTTTGCGTTGGGGTATTCCCTTAGGCGTCGTGACCTTAATCGTGGCACGGGTGCTACTTGTCTCTTTAACCTAGAAACGGCAGTGTACCTAAGAAATGTGCTATTCTCTTGCAGCTTGAGCAACTGATTCTATGGCAATAGCACAAATGGCTGAGCCATAGTCAAGATCAATGTTTTCCATGGTATCAAATTTATCATGGTAGCCATGGCGATTAATATCGTAGTGCTCCATGAAAAGGACCACGGGAATGCCAGCATCAGAGAAGATAATCCCATCGGTATTAAAGAGAGTGCTGCGAGGGTCATAATAGGGGCGGATCTCACCTGAAAGTTTTGGAAATGCCGCGATCTCAGGAATCTTTTTACTATCAGCACTCCTCTTTGGATGTGGTTTTAAATGGCGCTCCGGATCATTATTCCATTTTTCGATAAGCTCATTCCAGGTTTGACTAGCCACATGCGCTTGCTTTGCAAGCCACATTGACGAAAGGCCGTTTCCCGGCGCGATTTGAAAAACGTTTTTGTTATGATCATTATTATGAGCAATCATGTCTAAGACATATACTCCCTCAATCGATACTTTAGAAAGATCATGATAGACATCTGCTTTCCCTCTCTCATCATAAAGGCGCATCTGTAGACTACCTTCAACAATCCACTGTGCTAGATGGCGTGCTCCTAAGCAGTCAGAAGGAAATTCTTCTCCTGTTAGGTGAATAAGCCAAACATCACAACCTAAGCGCCCTTGTTTGCTTAGTTCCATAAAAACTTCAGCTCCAAGCATGAGCGCAGCTGTAGCAGAATGATTGTCATCAGCCCCTGCAGCAGCAAGACGGGCGCCATCTCCCCCTTTAATTTTTTCATATTGATCCTCCATGTACGCTGTATCGTAATGGTCGGCCATGATCACTGCACGGCTGCGATCTTTTCCTGGAATCACGGTGATGAGGTTTCTCTCATGTGTTTTTCCTTTAGCATTCTTTGACCACCCTGCCATCCAAGGGTAATCGAAATCTGTTTCCCAACAAAAAGGAAGATCGCCGACTAGCACTTTATCTTGAACACCTTTTTCCTTGGCAAGCTTTTGGTAGTAGCTTAAAATATAATTTGCCAATAAATCGAGATCTCTTTGCTGATGAGTTAAATCATTTTGGGTGATTGCATCTTGGATACAGTCCGCATTGTTTTTAGTGGAATATGTGCCTTCGGCAAGTTTTGCAATCATGTTCCAATAACGGATCTCAAAATTGCGGTTTGCAGTATATTCATAGGTAAGAGAACCCGTTTGAAGAACTTTTGGCTTTTGATCAATCACACTTTTGATAAAGGCAATGACTTTATCGACCTCGCTTAAATCATTTGCTTTTTCTCTTAAAGATTCAAGCCATTGATCCAACGTCTGCTCTTTAGCAATTGTGAGCAGCTGCCTTGCCATAGCATTTGAGAGAGGTTTTTTTTCACATAATTCCCAAGTATCGAGTAATTTTCTTACGTTTCGACATGTTTGATGAGGGCGCTTATCTTGAATCGTCCCAAAAAGGCGTATTGCAAGAAGATGCTCCTCTCTTTTTTGCACTCTTGGCCAAAGTTCTAAAGCGTCTTTAGGATCTGGATTTTCTGAATTATAAGCTGTAAGATATCCCAAAGGGGCACTATCAAAGGGGGCACTATCAAGGGGGGCATTATCAAGGACTTTTACTTCTACACCATCAGGCGCTAGATAACTCACTAAGGGGCGATGCCAATAGACTTCATAATTTCCTACTCGCATCGCAGGAAAAAGGAATCTATAGCCAAACAAACCGCCAGCGCACAGCGTTTTTTTTGCCAAGTGCAATTCATCTTTAGAGGCTCTTGGTCCATCGAGAATTTTGTGGTAATCTTTGGACCAAATTTGAACGTTTCTTGCCATCGGTTTTCCATACAATCCGACATCATCAGGCTGGCTGCTAAATAAGACATGGAGGAGTTTTTCTTTCCCTTCTTCTTGATGGATATGTTCATCTTCATCTCGATGAATTTTGGCAAATCGATGGGTCCGAACAAAATTGTTGCGAATTTTTCCATGGAGAAGTTCATCTTCCAATAATTGCTGGTGAGATTTCGGCGCTCCATTTTTTGTATGCGGTTCATGCAGCCAACCCGATTGCGGCACTCGAATGCCGTCCCAACCCACGTGTCTATGAACTAAATT
>JABDAE010000084.1 GCA_013289325.1 Chlamydiota bacterium | reverse complement strand
TGTGAAATGAGCGCATCACTTGCGCCTGAGGCACTGATCAAAAGCTTTTCAATGGTCTTATTTCCTTTATTGGAAAGCTGTCTTAGCTTGTCTTCGAAGTCTTCTATGACTTCCAAACCTGTTTTTGCAAGCGTGTATTTAATTTCGCAAACAGTAAGCACATGATCTGCACGATCAAAGATCAGATCAATTTGAAAACCGGCTTGGGTCTTCATTGTCTTGCGGTTGAAAAAGGTCCCGGATTGATATCGAACGGCAGAAAAGCCAATGATTTTAGCAATCAATTGACTATTTTTGCGGCAAAAGCGTTCAAATGAAAACCCCAACCATTTATTATACGACTCTTTATTAAGAGCATGCATGGACGTACGGTTAAAATCACCTTGGAGAATCCTGTCTGAGAGAGGGGCAATGAATTTAAAGTAAAATCTTAGGTAACTATCTGCAATGCAATAGCGGACCAAATGACTACTTTCATCCGCTTGAAAAGGGACATATCGCTCAATAAACCCGCACATTTCTAAGTCTTGGAGTAAATTGGTTAAATTGCCTCCCCCCTTTATGCCGAGATATTTCTCGATTTCTTGTTTACTTGCAAATTTCGTTCTGCTTAAATAGTTGACAATCTCCTCGTAATGGACATTCGTAGCAAAGCTACTGATGAAGATCCGCTCCTTTTCATTGCTGAAATAACTGTCTTTTTTAAAACTTTCTTCACAAATGCCAATTTGAATGGAAGAGTGTTGATTTAAATGTTTTAAGTATTCAGGGATCCCGCCTATGCTTAAGTATGCATCCATGATTTCCCGGTGCGAGCGCCCTGCGAGATAATCACTCACTTCATATAGAGAAAACTCATTCAAATGCATTTCGTGGATCGATCGATTGTAAAGCGCTTTTGAATGGACCACCTGATTTCGCATAAATGAAGGGGAAGAGCCGCATAAAACCAAAAGTAAATCCGGATTATGTCTTAATTTGTTGTCCCAAACATACTTTAAATCGGCGATGAGCTCATTTTTATATTCAGCTAGCCACTGGACTTCTTCAAGATAAAGAGTCCATTTGCCTACCGCAATTTTATCTCCAATAAAGTCAAAGAGCTCCATCCAGGTGTTAAATTTTAAGTTGTTGATGTATAGGTCATTAAATGCCTTGGAAAGTTGATAAAGGACTCGGACCATTTGAGCTTGCGTATCGCCATTTTCTACCCCTTCCAGTTTTAATAAATTGCGATGCTTTAAAGCGTGTTCGATCAGCTCTGTTTTGCCAACGCGTCGCCTCCCATATACGACGAGAATGCTCGCCTCTTTAGCGTTTGCGGCCTTTTTGATCCGATTTATTTCATCAATTCTACCTACAAAACGATACATTGTTCTCCTTATAGCCAGATATGCTTTTATTTTTATGTATCTGGCTATAAATTGTCAATGATTTCAGGCCAGATAACCAATAATAGATAGTTATCTGGCTAAACGAACCTCTTTCATGGCGAGATGGCATTCTCCTTTTTTTGAGCGCGTATCTGCATCAGAGGTTTTTAATAAACTCGCCAGTCTAATCTCTATTTTTTTTTAGCTTCAATGATAGAAAACTCTGTAGACGTTGGGGTTATATGTTCAATGACAAAGCCAGCTTTATCTAGCATCTTAGAAAACGAGTCAAGTGACCTCTCTTTGCCTCCAGTGATGGCGAGCATCAAGACATCCATGCAATTGGCATAAAGTGATTGATCTTTAGGAAGGAGTACAACTTCTACAATCAACAGACGGCTGCTTTGATCCATTGCAAGATAGCAGTTTTTTAATATTTGCTCGGCCTTAGCATCGTCCCAATCGTGCAGCACTGACTTAAGTAGATAAGCATCGGCGCCTTTTGGAATAGCGTCAAAAAAATCTCCAGCATATAGCTTAGAAGGTGTTTGCAAAATTTGCCCATTTTTTTGCGGGATGGCATCGATGACTTCTGGCACATCAAATACCATCCCATTTAAATGGGGATACTTGCTTAAAAGCGCCAACATGAAATGCCCATATCCCCCTCCAATGTCATAAATGGTATTAAACTTACCAAAATTATAGGCAAGAAGCGATGACTTCACAACAGCTGTCGACTTTTCTTTCATGGCCTCTTGGAAAAGGGCGGCTCTTTCCGGATGTTCTTTGAAATAGGCAAACACAGGCTGCTTAAACGCATGTTGAAAAGCAGGAGTCCCCGAATTGACCGACTTTAAGAGTTGATCTAACGCTGTATGAATATCTTCTCCATAAAAAAGGGAGAGTGCGTACAATGAATCGGGATGCGATTTAGATAAAAGAGCGCTTGCCTCATTATTCGTAAAAGTGCCAACGTCTTGCTCTTCAAATATACCAAAACCAGCAAGCATGTGCAAAACGCGTTGCAACGAATCAGAACTTGCCCCTGTAAAGTTTGCAATTTCTTGGCTAGTCTTTGGGCCTTTTTGTAAAAAATCTGCAATTTCAAGTTTTGTCACCACATACAATGCGCGCGACACCCACTCACCGGATAATAGCATGAGAAGATTTTCTCGCGCTTTTTCAGTCGCTTGAGGCGCTGCTGCATGCGCACTAAGTAGCCCTGTTAAAAAAGTGCAAAAGCACAAGACAAATGACAAATGTCGATATACCGAAAATTGCTTCATAAATATTCCCTAACGTTTACAGAAACTAACAAACTATCGCACTTGCCGTTTTTTAGTCCATTAGACTTCTTTCGAAACTCCATTTGGTCACTAAAATTGTGCTTTTTGGCATCTTTGCTGCAAAATTTTTGTCTTGATAGAGCGCTTAGCCTTAGATGAATTTGCGTATCATCTAAACGCCAATTTTTTTACAGCAGCATGAAAGAGGTCTTTTGTCCAACCTTCTACATAGGCCTGATCTTTGATAAATGGTAAAACATCTTCTTTGGCAAGCTCTAGATCAAGTTTTTCAATTTTATGATGAATAAGTTCTTGAAGTTCTTCTAAGGAAAGTTTTTTATCTGAAGGCCATTTCTCAATTTGAACCATACGCGCTTGAAGATGATCTAAATTAACAAAAATATTTTGACTTATAAACCACAAAAAATCATACCAGTCGCGTCCCTTAACTCTTCTTTGCCATTGTCGAAAAAGAAGCGCTGACAATTTACCTGCAAACATATCTGTCATACAATATGTTCGCACTGAGAACATAACTGGAGAATAGACTGGAATTGCTTCTGTGCAAAATCGAGGAGGAGGATCTGTGTCTACTTCGAATTTTATCTTAACTTTTTCTTGAGGATGAAAATACTTGCTCTCTTTTCCCGGCATTCCTATCAACAAAAGGTGTTCTAAGGTGTTCCCTTTCAAAAAAGCCGACTGAACCGCTGTTTCCATATTCTTTTTCTTTACCTCAACTTCCATCGTAAACCCAAAGGCCTCAAGCTCTTTTTGGACCGCATTTTCGTACTTGCTAAGATCATAGGATGGATCTGATATAAGGAGAGAAAAGTCTAGATCTTCACTGAAACGATTGAGTCCATGAATAATTTTAAGAGCTGTCCCGCCGTAAAAGGCAGCATGTTCAAAAAACTTACCTCTCCAAAGACCGTAAAGAGCAAGCTGTTGAATAATCTCTTTTAATGCATTCCTGTATTCTGCACTTGTTGTGCATGTATATTTTTTAAGCATTTGGGCGATGGCGTCATTCATTTTTCTCATAGCTCCTTGATAAATTGTACGGCTTTTGTCAAACGGGAATTGGAGAAGACTCTTGTAATTTCTTCTAGATGGGTTAAGGAAAGAGATTTTAAAGAGCTCTCATCAACACGTAAATCATCGAAAAAGTACTCGTCAAATTTAATTTTACCTCTCAATTCTTTAGTAAAATAGAGTTGATCCAATAAAGCTTTTTCAGGATTTGCCATAAGAACAGAATGGTAATCATCCAATTTTGTCAATGTATAGCCAATGCAATATTTGTCTTTTGGTAAGTGACGATAGGAAAATGCCCCGATGGGGGTCTTAAATTTCTTATTTGCTCCTGTAGTCACAGAAGTTAACGTTTCTACACGCTCAGGGATCAACCCGTAAAATGACAGAGCATATTCTAAGCTAATATAAGAGGGTCCATACAGTTCATTAGCAAGAGCTTCCTTGCACACTAACCCCTTTCTGTAATCGGGTCCGAAAACATAAAATCCCTTTTTCACTCGAACAATCTTTTCACTCTTGATAAGGCCAGTGATTTTTTCACGCTTGTTCGCGTACTCATCAAGGTAGGTAACTAATACTTGATAGTCAAATTCCTCTACCGATATATCTCGCCTTAGCTGTTGGTATCCCATAAAATCTCTTTCGTTCAGTATGTCTTATATTTTAGGACATACTGATCTTTTTTGCAAGAATAAAATATCAGTTTAATCCTAGATCCGGCAGTTCGAGATGGCAAATTAATGCAAGATCTTGAATTAGAATCACTTTGCAATGGGGTGGGACATTCCCAAATGGTGAAGGACCACCCCATTGCAAATGATTCTGGTTCAAGAGATTGCGTTAAGTTGCCGTCTCCAACTGCCGGATTTAGGTTAATCTTAGCAGAGGAGGGGCCGTGTTGTTTTTAGCACTTTAAATGAGCGTCTGCTAAATTTGCTTGCAAAAATTGGGAATGCAAGATATGATTTCTGTTTTATTGAAACCAAAATATCAACCCTAACCAAGGAGAGAGACATTATGACTCAAACAAAACAACATACAGATCATTCTTGCTGCCAATCTAAAAAGGCCCCCAATTTCCGGCCACTTGGCAACCGCGTTCTTTTACGCCGCTTAGCTGCAGAAGAAAAGAAAGGAGGTATCATCCTTCCTGAAAACGCAAAGAAAAAACAAGAGCAGGCTGAAGTCATTGCAATTGGAACAGGTGCTAAAGATAAAAACGGTAACCTTATTCCCATCCAAGTCAAAGTATGCGACATTGTCCTTATCGAAAAATACTCAGGACAAGAGGTCACATTAAACGATGAGGAATATATCATTGCAAAAGCTGACGATCTAATCGCTATTATCGAAAAATAAATCTTAAGATTCAATATAAGGAGTAAAAATCATGGCTGCTAAAAATATCATCTTCAAAGAAGAAGCCCGTCAAAAAATCCTAAAAGGGGTAAGAACACTTGCTGACGCAGTAAAAGTCACCCTAGGTCCAAAGGGCAGAAACGTCATCATCGATAAATCCTACGGAACCCCACACATCACAAAAGACGGCGTAACCGTTGCAAAAGAGATCAGCCTAGAAGATAAGCATGAAAATATGGGCGCTCAGATGGTCAAAGAAGTTGCAAGCAAAACAGCTGATAAAGCTGGCGATGGGACAACGACTGCGACTGTCCTTGCTGAAGCAATCTATAGCGAAGGCCTTCGCAATGTAGCTGCCGGCGCAAATCCTCTCGATCTAAAAAGAGGTATGGAAAAAGCTGTACGTGCTGTCGTTCAAGAATTACAAAGATGCTCTAAGAAGATCCAAAATAAATCAGAAATCGAACAAGTAGCCACAATTTCTGCCAATAATGATAAAGAGATCGGAAAGATCATCGCCGATGCCATGGACAAAGTCGGAAAAGATGGCACCATCACTGTCGAAGAAGCAAAGGGCTTTGAGACAACTCTTGAAGTGGTAGAAGGGATGAACTTTGATAGAGGCTATCTTTCCGCTTACTTCATGACAAATCCTGAGACACAAGAGTGTATCTTAGAAGATGCCTACATCTTGATCCACGAGAAAAAGGTCAGCGCGATCAAAGATATGATTCCTTTGCTTCAAGCCGTAGCTGAAACAGGAAGACCGCTTCTTATCATCGCAGAAGATGTAGAAGGCGAAGCCCTTGCAACGCTTGTCGTCAATCGCTTAAGAGCTGGACTTAAAGTGTGTGCCGTAAAAGCCCCAGGCTTTGGCGATCGCCGCAAAGCAATTCTTGAAGATATCGCCGCAATCACTGGCGCTCAAGTCGTAAGCGAAGAACTTGGCCATAAGCTTGAAAATGTCACAATCGATATGCTTGGAAAAGTCAAAAAGGTAAGTGTCAACAAAGACGACACAACACTTGTGGAAGGTGCTGGTCAAAAAGAGATCATCAAAGCTCGCATTGCAATGATCAGACGTCAAATTGATGAAACTGAATCCACATACGACAAAGAGAAGTTGCAAGAGCGTTTAGCTAAGCTCTCTGGCGGCGTTGGAGTGATTCGCGTTGGCGCAGCCACTGAAGTGGAAATGAAAGAGAAAAAAGATCGCGTCGATGACGCGCAGCACGCCACAGCTGCAGCTGTTGAAGAGGGAATTCTTCCTGGCGGCGGCGTTGCCTATATTAGATGTATCCCAATCGTAACTAAGCTCGCAGAGTCCCTTGAAGGTGATGAAAGAACGGGAGCAAAACTTATTGCAAGAGCTTTAAGTGCGCCGCTTCGCCAAATCGTAGAAAATGCGGGATTAGAAGGGGTTATCGTCTTACAACAAGTGGAAAAACTCTCAGCAACCCATGGCTATAATGCATTGACAGATGAATATGTAGACATGATCAAAGCTGGAATTTTAGATCCAACAAAAGTCACAAGATGCGCCCTTGAAAATGCAGCCTCAATTGCTGCAATGCTTCTTACAACAGAGGCCATCATCGCTGATGTCCCTGAAGAAAAGGATGCTGCGCCTGCTATGCAAGGCGGAATGGACTACTAGTTTTTCGTTCAGATGCCCCATCGAAGATGGGGCATCTGAAATTTTAAAAGGATGAAACGCACTTGAAAATCGCTGTCGTGGGAGCAGGAATCGCCGGCCTTGCAGCCGCTTCCAAATTACATAAAAAAGGCCATGACGTCTATGTTTACGAGTCTTCCAAAGAAATTGGAGGACATGTAAAAACAGTATCCATTCCCTCTTCTTCCAATGATAGACCCGATATTTTAGAACTTGGCGTCTTTATGCACGACCCGGTGGCCATCCACCCCACCATGTGTAGATTGGCCAAAGAATTTGGCATTACAAGTCAGCCATTTTCGCTTACCACAACGGTTGAACAAGAGAAAAGCCATATCTTTTGGACTACTTGCCAAAAGATCCCCCGCTTTCTTGCCTCCTATCCCACACTTTCTGAATATTGCCTTCATAGCAAAATGGGCTTTGATGCGCTAAAAAATGGGTGGCAAAGCTTTTCACATCTTATTGAGCTGAGCCGTTTTTTTAGGGCTATCAAAAACGATAAAAATTGCTACGGCAATATCAGCGTCCAAGAGGCTTTAAATCAAAATCTATTTTCTCAAAAGTTCATCAATGGATGGCTCCTTCCTCAGATGTTTTGCTGGTGGGGAGTCCCTAAGCTTTACGCCATGCAATGCAGCTTAAAGTTAGTTGTCGATTCAATTGCAAAAGTGGCTAAATACCCACAATATATCTTCCCGAATGGATGGAATCAGCTCATCAAGGCGATTGCCTGTAGCCTACCGCAAAATAATATTTACCTAAATACTGAAGTACAAGCCATTTCAAGGTCACCAAAAGCTGTGGAAGTGACAACAAAGAGTGGGAAAACAAATTATGGCGCCGTCATTTTCGCAACCCCCCCATCGATTACAAGAAAGATTCTTAAAGACAAAGACTTAAACGAAGAGAGAATTTTAAACTCCTTTCAAACAACGACAACAGAGGTTTATCTACACAAAGATACCTCCTGGCTGCCAAAACGGCAAAAAAAAGCCATTATCAATCTTATCTCCAACGAAAGGGGCGATTTTTGTACATTTTGGTGCGGCGGACTTCTTAAGGGGCGTCCAGACCTTTTCATCAGTTGGGGCGATCAGCTTCAACATTTGCCAAAAAATTCTCTTGTTTTATCTAAAGGCTCTTTTGAAAGAACATTGCCGACAATGTCTTATCTATCATCATGTAAAGAGATACAAAAAATACAGGGAAATGGCAATATTTGGCATGCGGGGGCACATGTTCATGCCTTAAAAGAAAATGAAACACCCTCACTATGGCATGAAAACGCTCTTTTAAGTGGCTTTTTAGTTTCAAACCAAGAGGTTTAAAGGGCATCACATGACACATTATCTTGTTTTAGGAAGCGGTCTTTCCGCTTTGTCTTTTAGCGCTTTAATGGCAAAAAAGGGGGAAAAGGTCACCATCCTTGAAGCCCATGAGCACTTTGGCGGATATGCCCATACCTTTACAGTAGGTAAGCATTCCTTTAACGCCCAGCTTCATTACGTTGCAGGGTGCGGCGAAGGGGGCACAGTTAATGAGTTCTTAAAAAGGATAGATCTCGATCAAAAAGTCACATTTGAGCCCCTTCATAAGGATGGGTATGACCGCATCTTTTGCGACGGCGTGCAGCTCAACATCCCTTACGGCCTAGATAACTTAGCCAAGAATATGCTCGCAATTGATCCAAATGCATCAATTGCAATTGGGTCCTTTATCTCCCTTTTAAAGGAATGTGAAAAGGCCCTTGCCGCTTTTCCAAGCAGTTTTGCAGATATGTGGAAAGTGATAAAATCATTAGCAAGCTTTGCAAAACTTTGGCCTTACCGAACGGCCACATTGCAAGATGTCTTTGATGAATGCAAATTGCCAAAGCAGCTGCAAACTCTTGTCTCAGGACAGCTCATCGACTACATGCTTCCTCCAAATAAGCTCTCTTTCTTCGTTTGGACAGCTCTTTTTTTAGCCTACGATAAAGGTGCCTACTACCCCACAAATCACTATAGCCATGTGATTAACTCCATTTGCGATGTGATTACCTCACATGATGGAGAACTGATTGCCAATCAAAAAGTGGTCGAATTTATTCGTGAAGGTAAGAGCATTAAAGGAGTGTATGCACAGCAAGTCGATCCGGAAACAGGCGCTGCAGTGGGAGAGCGTAAAGTTTATACAGGTGATGTGGTCATCTGTAACTTTGATCCTAAAGAAGCAGCTGAAATGATTGGTAAAGAGCACTTTTCAAGCAGTGTGAATAAAACCTTAAACTACGATTACTCATGGTCAAGCTTTGTGCTTTATGGGATTGTCGAAGGAATTGATTTAAAAGACTTTGGCTTTGGCAACTGGAATATTTGGCACTGTCAGCCCGATCATAACGCAGCCTTTCATGCCATGTATGAAAATAGCGATTACTCAAACCCCTATTTTGCGATGAACTGTCGCAGTTTACATACACAAGCTCTTAATAAAAACGCGGATGGGGAAAATGAAAAGGGGCAAATTTTTCAAATATGCACCGTTGCCAATTACGACTATTGGGAGATGCTGCGCCTAGGAAGTTATCCAGCTTATAACAAAAAAAAACTACAAGTGCTTAACTCTTTATTAGATGTCGTTGAAAAACACTATGTTCCAAATATTAGGGGTCACCTCTCAATCAAGATGACAGGGAGTCCTACGACAAACAGACGCTACGTCTTTTCGCCAAAAGGAGGCTCTTACGGCGTTAATCTTACCCCCCATAATTTCCAATATCGAACAAAGCTTGGGGCAAAGACATCGCTTAGCAACTTTTACTTTTGCTCTGCTGCAGCGGGTTTTGGGGGCTTTTCTGGAACGATCTATACCGGCTTAAATCTATATGAATCCTTGATACCAAAATAGACGTCTGGTAAACTTTTTAAATGCAAAACCTTCAAGAAGATCAAAAACTTACTCCTATGATGGCGCAATGGCAAAGCTGTAAAAAAATGGCAACAGATGCCTTGCTCCTTTTTAGGATGGGGGACTTTTACGAAGCCTTCTACGATGACGCCGTCACCTTATCTAAAGAGCTTGAGCTAACGCTCACCAAAAGGCAAGATATCCCGATGAGCGGGATTCCCCATCATACGAGTGAAAACTATATCGATCGCCTTGTCAGTAAAGGGTATCGCGTCGCCGTTGCCGAACAGACAGAAGACCCTAAAAAAGCAAAGGGGCTGGTTAAAAGAGAAGTCGTGCGCATTGTCACAGCCGGCACTGTCATTAATTCTTCTTTAATTAAGGATAAAACAAATAATTTTGTGGCCTCTATTGCTCAAGTAGGAAAATTGTTTGGGATCGCGCTATTGGATCTTACAACTGCAGATTTTACTGTCATCGAGGTCGATAATGAACAAGATCTTCTCAACGAAATCTACCGCGCCTCCCCTTCAGAAATTGTGATTTCACCAAAGTTGCACGAAAGGCAAGAAGCGTTAATTGAAGACTTTCGCAAAAGTAAAGAAATAAGCGTTGCCCATCACGATGAATGGCGCTTTGACCATAAAGTTACGTATGCGTATTTAACAAGTCACTTTAAAGTGCAAACGCTTGATGGCTTCGGTCTTAAAGGTAATATTTGCGCAATTAATGCAGCGGGCGCCCTTTTAAGCTATCTAAAAGAGATTCTTTGCCTTAACATCGACCATATTCAAGAAATTAGCACCTATTCTACTTCCCAATACATGTCCATTGATAAGGCGACAGCCCGCCATTTGGAACTTACAGAATCTATTCAAGACGGCACCTCAAAAAATACACTTTTAAGCATTTTAGATCGCACCCTTACCCCAATGGGCGCGCGCCTCCTTAGGCAATGGGTCAAACAGCCCTTAATCGATATAACGGCTATCATTGCAAGACAAGATGCAATTGAAGCCTTCATCCAAAGCGCCCATTTGCAAAAAGAGATATCACAGATGCTTAACTTAGTGCGCGACATTGAAAGACTGATGACAAGAATTGTAACGGGATTTGCATCGCCAAGAGATCTCATCGCACTAAAAAACTCATATGAGCCTATCCCCTATCTGAAAGATATTATCAGAAGACTCTACAGCCAATCTAACTTACTTATCACTTTGGAAAACTCTCTTGAGCCATTGCCAGAGCTCGTTTCTCTGATTAAAGAGGCCTTAGTCGATGAGCCTCCCGCGCGCCTTTCGGATGGAAGAGTTTTTCGGGATGGCTTTAATCAAGAACTAGATGAGCTGAGGGCGATTAGCAAAGACAGTAAGGCGTGGCTTTTGGCTTATCAAGAAGAAGTAAGAGTTGTGACCGGCATTAAGACCTTAAGAGTAAATTTCAATAAGCTTTCAGGCTATTTCATCGAGGTGAGCAAGGGGCAGACGGAAAAGATGGGAGAGGGTTTTCAAAGAAGGCAAACGCTTACCAATGCAGAGCGCTATACGAGCCCAAAACTTAAAAGTTATGAAAGCAAGGTGCTGCATGCAGAAGAGAGGATCTCTTCCATTGAAATAGAGCTCTTCAATGCGCTGCGCCTTGAAATTGCCAAATACGCCAAAAGCGTGCAGAAAACTGCAGAGGCCATTGCCCATATCGACACCTTACAAAGCCTTGGGGCTATTGCAAGGGATAAAAACTACTGCCGTCCAATCATCGATGCCTCATCAAAACTTGAAATTGCAGAAGGAAGACATCCCGTCATCGAAGCCTACAACCACACTGAGAGGTTTATTCCGAATGACACTCTCCTTGGAGATGAAAGTAGGCGTTTAATGTTAATCACAGGGCCTAATATGGCGGGTAAATCGACATATATAAGGCAGGTGGCTCTCATTGTGATCTTAGCCCAAATGGGAAGTTTTGTCCCCGCTAAAAGCGCCCATATTGGACTTATCGATAAAGTCTTTTCACGCATAGGGGCAAGCGATGATCTATCGCGCGGCCAATCGACTTTTATGGTGGAGATGACGGAGACTGCCAATATTTTAAATAATGCCACTTCAAAATCTTTAGTGATTTTAGATGAAATTGGACGGGGAACAAGCACTTACGATGGGATCTCAATTGCCTGGTCAGTAGCTGAATATCTGCTCACAACTGAAGGGAGCTCTCCAAAGACCCTTTTTGCTACGCACTACTTTGAGCTAACCAAACTCGAAGAAAAGGTAAGGGGCGCTATTAACTATAACATTGCCGTACACGAATCGGCAGGTTCTATCATTTTCCTTCGCAAAATAGTGCCAGGAGGGACAGATAAAAGCTACGGCATTCATGTGGCAAGCCTTGCCGGACTTCCAAATAGGGTGTTAAGCCGCGCTAAAGAGATTTTGATCCATCTTGAGGAAAATGCAAATCGAAAAAGTGCCTTTGAACCTACTCCTGCAAAGCAAAAGCCCCAAAAGCCAAAACAAAGCGAATCAATGCAAGATGCGATGCAAAACATTCAGCTCACATTCTTTTAAAAATCATTTCATATTCCACTAAAAACCAAACGTTTATAAATTATTTTCTTACATGAGATTTTTTTTATTGACAGAGAGAATCTAAAGTGAGAAATATAGAGACGTCCCTTAAGGAAAGTTCGCGAAGTGCTGATTTTGAAAGCCAAATCTGATGATTTGAGTCCCAAATTACGTTTTTTACGAACAACCCTCAAAAAGTTAACATTTTTAACGTCTCTATAAAAGGAGTTTATCATGGACAAAAAACCACAACCTAAAAATCAACCTTCAAAAGACCAAGGCAAGTCTAAAACATCGCAACCGCAAAAACCAGCGCCTAAAAAGTAAGATAATCTTAAGAAACGACAATCGTTTCTAAGATAGCAAAGGCAATAGCTATCGTTGTTGCCTTTGCATAAATTTTTTTCTTCTTTATTTTTTCTAAATAGTTCTTCCTCATAATTCCCTAATATATATATACTTCACTATCAGATTAATTTCGTGAAATTTTAACAAGGGGATAATAATGAAAAATAAAATATTTACTGCGACGCTTGCTTTAACATGCTGCGCTGGAATGGTTTTCAGCAGCATTAAGGATGAGCTTTATTTGCTTGAAAAGCAGATTAACTTGATCCAATCTGAATTTAATCCAAGCGGCAGTGGAAGTGCTCGTATCGACACTGCGATTAAAGCTCTTAATTCAATAGAAAAAAAGGTTCTTAAAGAAATTGCAAGCTATCAAGCAAAATTGCAAAAATACAAAGAAGAAATTGAAAACGAACATAAGGACGAGGTCCTTAAAAAAATCGCTTCCGCTGAAAAGAAAATTCGAAGTTTAAACGAATCTTTAGTCACGATTCAATCGCTAAGAGGCAAAATGAACGGCTAGCCCTTTATAC
>JABDAE010000083.1 GCA_013289325.1 Chlamydiota bacterium | reverse complement strand
GCAAATGATTCTGGTTCAAGAGATTCATGTCAAGTTAGCGTCTCCAACTGCCGTTTCTAGGATTATTCTGGTTAATTGAGGGTTAGTTGATTGACAGCTAAGACATCTCTTGCGATTTGAAGTTTTAGGTCGTCGAGATTATCAAAGCGCTTTTCAGGGCGAATGAACTGCATAAATTGGATAGAGACAAAGTGGCCGTGAAGATCGAGGTGAGGGTCTAATAAATGGACTTCGATGACCGGGACAAAGGCAGCTTTTGGCGGAGCCGGATGGCTTAAATTTGCAACCCCCCTGTAGATCGTATTTTGACTTTCAACAGAAACAGCATATACCCCAGCAGGTGGGGTGGATAAGGAGTCTAAGGGGACATCGATTGTGGGAAATCCCATGGCAACTCCTCTTCCACTTCCTATAAGGACCGGCCCAAAGATTGTATAAGGCCTTCCAAGAAGATGTTTTGCCTCGTCAAATTTTCCTGAGGCAATCGATCTGCGAATGGTGCCACTTGAAACTTTGCTGCCATCAACGGTATAATCTGGAAAGTATTCCACGTTAAAGTTTAAACGTTTGGCAATCTCTTCAATTAATGGGCGATCTCCTTTGCGATCTTTTCCAAGATGGGCATCGGCCCCCAAGATTAGATTAGAGAAGGGCATGTGTGCTTGCAGATACTGCAAAAAATCTTCAGCCGATTGTAAGGAAAACTCTTGGGTAAAATCGAGGATATATAGCTCATCGATTCCACTATTGGATAGCAGTTTAATTTTTTGCTCAGTCGTACAAAGAAGGGGAATGGGGCAACTGGGGTTTAATGTCGCTTGAGGATGTGAAGAAAACGTGATAAGCGCAGATTTTTCTTTAGCCTGCTTTGCAACGGCAATTGTGTGATTGATAAGCGCCTGATGACCTAGGTGGACGCCGTCGAAGTTGCCGATAGTTAACGTGACGGGCGCTTCGTTAGACGACAGTATGGGAAGGGTTTTATAAATTTCCATAAGAAGCTCAAATTCTTTGCAGCCGCTGCTTGATGCTATCAGCAGGATAGCTTGGTTCAAACAACAACGATCCATCCATACATTCCTCAAGGCAATAGGTGCCGCTTTTAGTTCTCCTAAGAGCAATGAGGTGAGATCCGCATTGTAACATTTGTCCTAAATCATGCGCAATGGTTCTTATATAGGTTCCTTTGCTGCAAAGAACCTTGATGGTAAGATGGGGATAGGTGTAGTTTAGTAGTGTTGTTTGTAAAAATATTTGGACTGAAGCGCGCTCTATCGTCTCTCCCTTTCGAGCGAGCTCGTAGAGCTTTTTACCGCCAATTTTTTTGGCTGAATACATAGGAGGTGTTTGGCTAATTTCCCCTTGAAAGTTTGCAACGGCGCTCTTTATCTCTTGCAAAGAGGGAATATAATCGCTACTTGCAAGCCTTTGACCGTCGCAATCATAGGTGTCTGTTTCAACGCCAAGAAGAAGCGTTGCGATATACTCCTTATCCTTATTGAGAAAAGTATCTGATAGCCGTGTATATTTTTTGCCGATAAGAAGGACCATGACACCTGTTGCAAACGGATCTAAAGTACCTGCATGGCCAATCTTTTGCACTTTAAGATGACGTCTTAAGGCTCCTACTAAGCTAAATGAAGTTTTACCTGCTGGCTTGTCTACTAAAAGAATGCCTTCTGCTAGTGGAACATCTGGTTCGCTATGATTCATCGTCAACGGAAGTCACTCTTAAAGCTTTCTCTTCTGCGATTTTTTGTAATAGATCTTCAATTCGCATGTGTCTATCGACGCTATCGTCTAGCTTAAAAGTAAGGGCCGGGAAGTAGCGCAGTACAACCTTTTTAGATGCATTGACAGCGATAAATCCGGCTGCATTATTTAAGGCATCGATAGTCGCTTTCTTTTGCAACTCCTCTCCAATTACACTGACGTATACTTTAGCGTAATGCAGATCCTTTGTGATGTCGACGCGCGTGACCGTAAGTAGTTCGTTGACATTGGGATCTCGAACCTCTTTTCGAATTGTCTCAGAGATGACTTCTTTTAATAAAGAGTTGAGTCGATCTGTTCGTTTAATTGCCATGGGATACCTTAAAGCTCTTGTGTGATATATGTCACTTCATACGATTCGATGATATCGCCAACGCTTACATCGTTATAGTTATTTAAGAGCACACCGCACTCAAGGCCCTTTGTCACTTCTCGAACGTCTTCTTTTACGCGTTTAAGTGAGGCAATAGAGCCTTTCCATACAATTTCATTTCCACGTCTAATCCTAACTGGATCCTTGCGCTTAACTGTGCCCTCTGATACTTGACAACCGGCGATCATTCCATGGTGTGAAGATTTAAATACCGCCTTCACCTCCAGGCGCCCATGTTCAGTTTCAGTTGCAATCTTATCAAGAAGGCCTGAAAGAATTGACTTCACATCATCGATTGCATGATAAATGATATCGTGAATGCGCGTTTGCACACCTAATTGTTTGATTAAATCTTCTGCATGGCTTTCAATTTGAGAGTGAAAGCCCACGATCAATGCCTTAGAAGCTGCTGCAAGCTGCACATCAGATTCTGAAATTTCTCCAACACCTGTAAAGATGATATTGAGTTCTGCCTTTTTAGATTCAATCTTCATAAGAGCCGCTTTTAAGGCTTCTAATGTGCCCTGAACGTCTGCGCGAAGAATCACATTTAATATTTTCTTGTTTGTCTCAGAGGCCTGTTGAAAGAGATTTTCCATCGATAGCTTCTTCGTTTGCAAAAGATTAAACTGGCGCATTCCAAGCATGCGCGCCTCTGCAATCTCTCTTGCTTCTTTTTCATTTTTCACGACGATAAACTCTTGTCCTGCTTCTGGCAAGCCAGAAAGGCCTGTGACCTCAACTGGAGTAGATGGCCCAGCTTCTGTTAGCTCTTGTCCAAATTCGTTGCGCATGGTTTTTATGCGGCCCCAAAGTTGACTAAAGACTACGGCATCGCCAAGGCGCAATGTGCCGTTTTGCACCAAAACAGTTGCAATTGCTCCCATTCCTTTATGCATTTCAGACTCTAAAACTGTGCCTCTTGCTCTTGTCTCTTTATCAGCTTTTAGCTCTAAGACTTCCGCTTGGATGGCGAGCATCTCCAAAAGTTCTGAGATTCCTTGGCCAGTGACTGCTGAGCAGTTAATGGTAATTGTTTGCCCACCCCAAGCTTCTGGTAGTAACTCATTATCAGCAAGCTGTCTATAGACATTTTCAGCATTGAAATTGGGTTTATCACATTTATTGATCGCAACGACGATCGTGACTTTTGCAGCTTTTGCGTGTTGCAAGGCTTCAAGCGTTTGTTGTCTGACCCCTTCATCACCTGCAACGACAAGCACGACAATATCGGTGACATCAGCACCTCTTGCGCGCATAGCAGAAAAAGCCTCGTGACCCGGAGTGTCGAGTATAGTAATGTCACCAACTGCTGTATGGCAGCTAAATGCTCCCATATGCTGAGTAATTGCGCCGGCTTCTCCTGCTGCTCGATTACTTTTTCTAATTGCATCGATTAAGCTTGTTTTTCCGTGGTCGACGTGTCCCATGAATGTCACTACAGGGGGTCTAATGATTAAACTCTCAGGTTTTGCTCCCGCCACTTCATCTTTGATTGTTTTGTCTGTGATGCGGATACGCTCTTCTTCTCTTGTATCGATTGTAATCTCACAACCAAACTCATGGCCCAGTAGTTGAATTGTTGTCTCATCTTCTAATAGATCATTTAAAGTCACTGCAAGACCTTGTGCAAACAATTTTGCAACAAGCTGTGAGGCTTTCAACTTCATTTCACTTGCTAAATCTTTCAATGAGATAGGGATGTGCACTTGAAGACTTGTCGGTCTGATGACCTCTTCTTGAATTTGCCTTTGTTTAGGCATTTTGCGCTTGCGCCAGTGAGACTCTTCATCACCTTCACGAAGGCCTTGCCGATCTCTTGCATCGAATTTAGATGAAGCTGTTTGTTTCGTTGGCTTGATATCGCGAAATTCTTTGTATTTGGAACCTTTTACTGCCTTTTTATCATCATCGGTTGCACTTGTTGGGCCTGCCGGTTCAAGACCTTTTTTAAATCGATCAGCACGCTCTACATCACTTAAGGGTTTGCCTGTGGTCGATTGTGCATGCGTTGTTCTTTGTCTCTCTTGTCCGGTAGCACCGGATCTTGCTGTAGAAGAGGGCTCTTGTGGGCGCTCTTTTGGAGCAAGTTCGCTTACGTGGCGACCTGTTGGACCGAGTTTTGGCGGTGGAGGAGTACTTTCATCTCTTGCATATGGGTTTTGAGTGCGGCTAGACTGAGCAATTGAAGGAAGTAGTTTTGGAGGAGGACCTAAGGGCCTTGTCTGTTTAAAAGGTTTTTTTATCTCAGGCTTGGATTCTGCTTTTTCATCTTTTGCGATAGGCTTAAGGGGCTGTTTTTCGACTAAAGGTTTTTCTACTATAGACTTTGCCGGCGATACATCATGCGTTTGCTCTTTTTCGATTGGCGCAAGTAACGGATTTTTGTGCAAGGCGTGCTGCTGTTCTAATTTTTGTTCTTTGATCTCCTCGCCAAATATTTCCTGGCGAAGCTCATGACTTGATTTTCTTCTTCCACCTAAAGCGCTCTCATCATCAAATGCCGTTTGCTCTTGAAGAGGTGACTCGCTTAAGTATTGTGTCTTTGCATGATCACCAAGATAGTCGTCTTCTCCTTGCATGGAGTGAGGGGAGATGTCTTCTACATAGTCTTCCACATGTTCTTCTTCTACCTGTTCACCCCCAATAGGTTCTCCAGGAAGAGGTTCTGCAAAGGCAGACCTTGATCTTGCTTTAATGCGGGGTGCTTCCGGCTTAACTTCCCCTATTGGAGCCGCCTCTTTTGATAGAGGTAAAGGCTTGCTCTTTAGCGTCTTTGACTTGGTGAGCTTTTCTTTTTCTAATGCTTGCTTTTCAATAGTTTGCGCCTGTTCAACAGGCTCTTCTGGTTGTCCAGCTTTTTTACTTGCCAGCTTACTTTTAAGGCTACTGAGGTTAACAGCTTGGGCTATTTGAGTGTTTTTAATAGTTAATTTAAGGTTTTTGGCCAAGGGATTATATCCTCTGTTTTCTTATTTGTTCTAAAATTTTATCAGCCATTTCTATGCTGATTCCAGGCGTTTTGGCAAGCTGTTCAGTAGACGCTAAAAGTAGGGAGCGGATTGTGGTATATCCTTCTGCCTGAAGGTGTTGGAATATCATGGAGTGCACTCCATCTATTCCACTTAAAGGCTCATCAAGCGATGGATCGTCAGATTCAGCAAGTTCACTGCGCTGTAAAGCTGTTGTCATATTGTAATCGTGCATTCTTTGAACTTCAAGTTCATAGCCGATGAGTTGGCTATTGAGCCTTGCATTCATCCCTTTTTTACCGATCACTGCTGCAAAATCGTCATCATCGACAACAATTGAGATGGTTCTTTCATCTTCACTTAAACTCACCTTTCGAATTTCAATTGGAGATAAGGCATTTTGAAGAAGCTCTATAGGGTCTTGAGCAAATGGAATAATATCGATTTTTTCGTTATTGAGTTCTCTGATGACATTTTTAACTCTAGTGCCTCTCATCCCCACACATGCACCAACCGGATCCACTTTGAGGTCTGTAGAGCGGACTGTTAGTTTGGTGCGATATCCAGCGTCGCGGACAATTTTGTCAATCACGACAGTGCCGTCGGCAACTTCAGGGACTTCTTGGATCATCAATTGTTTGACAAATTCAGGGTCGCTTCGAGATAAGATGACTTCAGCGCCCCCATTTTCTGTATCTTGTACATCTAAAAGTACGGCAAGAACTCTATCGCCTATATTATATTTTTCTGTTTTAGGGTATTGCCTTGTCGGCATCATCGCCTCGACTTTCCCAAGATCGATGACAGCGTTGGAACCTCTTACAAATCGTTTGACAGTCCCAGAAATAAGTTCATTTATGCGGTGTCTATACTCTTCGTATATAACGCCTCTTTCAGCCGAGCGAAGCTTTTGACTAATGATTTGCCTAGCTTTTTGCGCCGCAATCCGCCCAAAATCCTTTGGCGTTGTGACAACATCGATGAATTGACCGATGTCACAATCAGGATCAATTTCGCGGGCATCTAGTAGTGAAATCTCTTGAGCTGGGACTTCGACATCATCGACAATCTCTTTTTCCGAAAAGACCTGAATGTCTCCTGTCCTAGGATGTATTTTAACTGTGACATTAGACGCTCCGGAAATACTTTTGCGCGCTGCGGCACGCAAGGACTCTTCAATAGCCTCGGTTACGAGTTCTCGTTTGATACCTTTTTCACGTTCAAGATATTCAAAGATTGCAATGAGATCTTTGTTCATTTATTTATGCCTCTAAAATTAGCTTAATTGATATGCAGATTGTAGGATGCTTTATTGTTGGGAGGGGACTTTGTTAAATGGGCAATATAGGAAGGGGCTCTTCCCCCTTCCTACAAGGCTATTTAAGAGCGCTCCGCCTCTTCAGTTTCTTCTTCATCAGCAGTCTCATGCAATTGCTTACAAGCTTTTGCACATTCTGGCTCTTTAGCATTATCTTGTTTTTTGCGCTTTGTCGTGACCACGATGTCATCTCGATTACACTGATTTTTTTCTACTATGTAATCCTTAATAGAAAGTGCAATTTTTTTGTGTTCGGGGTCTAGCTTAATGACTTTAGCTGTCACTGTATCGCCTTTTGATACGATATCTTCTACTTTGCCAAAGGCTTGATCTGAGAGCTCAGTCACATGGATCAATCCTTCGATGCCGCTATCTAATTCTACAAAGGCGCCAAAGGCTGTGATTTTACTGACAGTGCCTTTCACTAAAGTGCCAACGGGCATTGTCTTTTCAATTGATTCCCAAGGGTTGCAGCTTAGCTGTTTTACGCCAAGAGTGATCTTTTTGCTTTCTTTATCTACTGACAAGATCACAGCATCGACGATATCGCCTTTTTTAAGCACTTCAGAAGGGTGCGAGACTTTCTTAATCCAGCTTAAGTCTGAAATGTGAATAAGTCCTTCAACACCAGGTTCTAGCTCTACAAAAGCACCATAGTTAGTTAAACTTCTAATTTCAGCTTTAACGCCACTTTCAAGTGGGTACCTCTTTTCAATATCATCCCAAGGGTTATGTTCGGCTTGTTTCAAACCAAGCGATATTTTACCCTCTTCTTTTTGCACGGATAAGACGATTGCTTCAACTTCATCGCCTTTTTTAACCACTTCATTTGGATCGGTGACATTTTTCACCCAAGACATTTCAGAGACGTGGATGAGCCCTTCAATTCCGGATTCAATCTCAATAAAGGCGCCATATGGGAGTAAGTTGACAATTTTACCTTTAACACGTGTGCCCGGTGGGTATTTTTGCTCAATTTGGTCCCATGGATTAGATTCTTTTTGTTTTAATCCTAAGGCAACTCTTCCTTTATCGCGATCAACGCCAAGGATCATAACCTGCAGTTTTTCGCCGATATGGACCATTTCAGATGGATGCTTGATTCTCTTCCATGTCATATCAGTGATATGCAACAGACCATCTATTCCATCAAGGTCTAAGAATACGCCAAAGTCAGTGATGTTTTTGACGATCCCTTCTCTAATGTCGCCTTCTTTGATGTTTTCAAGAAGTTCTGCTTTTTTAGATACTTTTTCAGCTTCTAACAACTCGCGGCGAGAGACGACAACGTTTTTGCGGTCGATGTTGATTTTAAGGATCTTAAATTCATACGTCTTGTCGATATAATCGTCCAAGTTTTTAATGCGCTTATTGTCGATTTGCGATCCGGGAAGAAATGCTTCCATCCCGATGTCGACCATCAGGCCACCTTTCACTTTTCTTAAGACTTTTCCTTTAACAATAGACCCCTCCTCACAATGCTCGATAATGTATTCCCATTGGCGGAGGCGCTCTGCTTTTTCTCTAGATAAGACAATCTGTCCGTTGTCATCTTCAGCTTGATCTAAGAAGACTTCGACTTCACAGTCTAAAGTGAGAGAGGAAGGATCTGAAAATTCTTGGATAGGCACAAGTCCTTCCGACTTTAAACCTACGTCGATAACAACATGGTCTTTGGTGAATTCGACGATGCGTCCTTTTAAAATAGTACCGGGTGTAAAATTTGTGCTTTGCTGGGGGACTTTACTACTTTTGTGTTCTAAAAGGCTTTTAAAAAGTTCAGCATCTGCTCCTAAAAATGAGACATCATCTACGATATTGTCTTCATCCCAGGTGGTTTTGTGTTTATGTGACATTAAAGGGTTCTCCTGTTTTCTGCTAATGTTGACAGGATATCAGCCATAAAGAAAAATTGCAACAAAATTATAAAGAGATTATCATGGTTCTCATCTAATATGCAGACAGTAGTCATGAAATTTGGCGGGGCGGCCGTTAAAACGCCAGAGCACTTTTCTAAGGTAGCAGAGATTATTCTCGCAAGAAAAAAGGAAATTCCGCGCATCGCGGTTGTTGTAAGTGCGATGGGGGATACAACAGATCAGCTGATTGCATTAGCTAAAGAAGTAAACCCAAACCCTCCTCGCCGCGAGTATGACATGTTAGTAAGTGTAGGAGAGCGAGTGAGCATCTCTTTGCTCGCCATGGCTCTTGCCGCAAAGGGGCATAATGCTGTCAGTTTTACGGGAAGCCAGTCGGGCATTATAACCTGTGAAGAGCATTCAGAGGCAAAAATTCTCGACGTGCGCCCATGGCGGATTGCCAAAGAGCTTGATAAAGGATCTGTTGTCATCGTTGCAGGCTTTCAAGGCGTGAGTTTGCAAGGGCAAATTACAACTCTTGGAAGAGGGGGATCTGATACGTCAGCAGTCGCAGTCGCCATTGCTTTAGGTGCTGATGTCGTGGAGTTTTATAAGGATGTCGATGGCATTTATTCCCATGATCCCAAAGTACACCCAAAAGCTGCAAAATATTATCATATGACTTATGATGAAGCTTTGTATGTTATTGAAAAAGGCGCTAAGGTATTGCACGGTAGAAGTGTTGAACTCGCCAAACGAAATGGACTGCCCATGCACGTGCGCTCGTTTCATAATTTGGAAAAGGATGTGGGCACAATGATTGGCATAAAATTAGAAACAGCAGTTAAAGATGCTAACTTGACAAAACTTTCTTATGAGTTAGTATAAGGCCGTTTTTATGGAAAATCCAGTAATTATCGAACCCTTAATTATCGAACCCTTAATCGTCGAGGAAGCGGCGTTGCCTCATGCAGCGCTATATAAAGAGATTATCTGCAATGTCTTATCGAGCCATCGGTCCTTTTACAAGACTCTTCCATTTGTCATTTTAAGGCCCTGTTCTTCAGCTCCTGGTAACTTATCCTTCATCATGGTGAATAAACTTCGTCCCAATGCGTTTAAGTTTTTCTATAACATGATAAGTTATTGGCTAACACCCGGACAAAAGGCCAATGTTGTTCTCCTTTATGCTGTTGATTTTAAAATTCCGATGGTCAATAACGAAGTGTATACGTTTTGTGAAATTGTCGTGCGCGTTGAGACAGGGCAAGAGCTTGACCTTATTATCGATCATTTTCCGATGATCGAATCGGAGCTTCGCCTTGGGATATTGTCAAGTTATAAGGCCGCAAGTATTTTGGAGGCCAAGGGCCTTGCGCAAGATTTTAAGCCGGCACTTATTCACGAGTGTATTGCGCAGTTAATCGAGCGTTTTCCTAAGGCATTTAACCAAGAGATCATCACAGAGATGCAATATTTGCTTGTCACGAGTAAAGCATCCTTTAAAGAAGAGCGCACGTGTCGCCATTTATGCAAAATCATTGCCTTACTTTATCTTTTTCGCAAAGGAATAAAAGAGGGGATCAAGCAAAAACCTAAAAAAAGACACCTGAATATTAAGTTTTTTCAAAGTAAAGTAGGTCCACTTAAAAAATCCTCTCTTTCAGTTATTGTGGCTTTGAATTTGCACGATAAGGAAGTTTTTGATCAAAGACATCTTTTAAAAGCTATTCAACACTTTGTTCCAAGCGCCGTTGCGGTTGAAAATTCATTTTTTGTCAGTCGTATAAGGCAAGAGATTGGCCAAGAGCAAATCAGCGCGCTTTATTTGGAGATTGAAAAATCAAATGGCGATCGCTTTACAGTGCATGAGTTAACAAGGCTTAAAGTCAAACTTGCAAGCGATCTTAAAACGCGCATAGAATCTTTAGTGCATCCCGTATTTATGCCGCGCAACGAAGAAGAGGTGATGCGAAATATTTTAAGTCTAAGTGAGCAGATTAAATACTTAAGCGATATTCCACAAAGCTTTGTGTCTTTTGAAGAGCAAACTCGGCAAGATCTTTTTTTTACGGTAATTTTTGTCCGGGTGTTACGTGAAGAAAATCAATCGCTGCAGCAGATGTTTAAAGAATCAAATACGCTTTTAGAATATATTCATGATAGAGTGCAATATGCGGGGGTTCTTAGGCGTAAGTTTAAAAAGGAAGCGACGGTATTTCGAGTAAAACTTGCCAAGGAACCCTTTTTAAGGGCCGATCATTCCATCGATTTAAATCTGGCCCGTCAGACAGTGATTGGGGAACTTACTCGCGTTGCAGGGAAGTTTAGAGATTTTAATGGGGGTATGATTTCCAAGCAAAATGAGGTCTTAAGTTTAGTGCGCGCTTTGGTAAAAGATGCGTCAAAATATAAAGATTTACTTTTGGAAAACTTTTTTTATTCACTTATTCCTGTTGTCACGAGAAGTGTGGTAGAGCCAAAGTTGCTTGGCGATTTATTTCTTTTGCTTTTAGAATCTATGGATCACCCTTTGCCAAAAGGGATGCTTTCACATCTGGATTTTAGGTTTGAAGATACCGCCACATATGCTGTTCTTAAGTCGGAGCTTAAAACAATAAAAGAGGATATGAGACAAGCGATTGCAAATCTTTGTCTTGATCCATCAAAACTTGTGCACTCATCTGTTGTTGTAAACGAAATGCACTACATTGCCTACCTTTACCGGGGAGAGTCAAAAGAGCAGCAAATGGCGTTGATTAACGCTCTTAAGCCTTAAGTCTAAAAGTCTAATCAACCGTGGAGGAGACAGTATGGCGTCAGCAGAAGTCAGTGGTAATTGGAAACCCCACTACTTCTTTACGCAATCTTCCTCATGCTGATTTTTGAAGGGCAAAAGCTAAGGAATCGAGTATCTCTGTGATGATATTGTTAGATTGTTCTTCTGAAAATTTTAACTCTTTGCCTCCATGTGGCCTTACTAAGGTTGTGCTAGAAGCTCCTTCGATATGGACAGTGGTATGAGAGCCCTTTATTGAAAAATATCCTTGTATATCAGGAGTTGATTTGATGATGCGTGTGATCAAATTTATAAGCGAAGCGTAATTTTGTTTTCCATTGATACGCAGCTCTTTTAATTTTGTTTGAATAAAGGCTTGTCTTTGCACGGATGTATCCTCTACTTGTCTATCTTCAACGATTGACGCTTCCTTGCCCTTTTTCTTCTTCTTTTTAACTTTAGGAGCATTTTCTTGCTCTCTTTGACGTGCAAGTCCTTCCCATTCCTCGTCATATTTTTGAGCCATGATTTTTTCAAGTGTCGATAATGTCTTTTGTTTCATTTCGGCCAAAATAGTTTTAGAAAGTGGAGGGGTCAGAGAAACTTCTTGGGTGCCGCTTTCTTCTTGCACATTCGATTTTGCTTCAAAAACCTCTTCCAGTGCCTCTAAACAAAGTAAACTTACAATATGTCTATCCTCTTCATCTGAGGGAAGTGGAATAAAGAGATAATCATCTTCCCTCTCAACAAAAATTTGCTCAATTTGAGGTCTTAGGGCCTGTATAACTAGATCAAGGACATCGTAACCATTGGTATAAAATAAAATACCTGCAGTAGGGTCAAGAACATTGTGACTCTGTGTACAGTTCAAAATACAGTCAGCAGTGCTGGCAATAGTTCTAGGAACTATTAACGAAATATGATAAGGGAAGTCGGCACCTTGTCCAAAAACCCCCATAATAGAAACCGAATAGGGCCTATCTTTTGTTTGTATCCAACGACTTCCACTCCTATCTGAGGAAACATGGACTAAACAGCCCCAGCGCTTTTCTTGCACTCCCTGATTAAAGAGAAATGTTTGTTCTCCCACCCCTTCTGCTGCAGCTGCATGTGTTTGTCTTCCATAGGCCATGTTTAAAACCTCAAGCCCTGGAGTTATTGGGTTTGAAGCAACGGGAATAAATCCCTCCTGATCTGGATAAAAAAAGAGAATGCCCCCAAATTCGCATTGGATAGCGTATCTTTCATTATCAAATAAGCCACATTTTTGCGAGGCCTCTATCAAATGATGGATCATCTGCTGAAAGAGGCTAAAATAGGGATCCACATGCTCAAGATAATACCTATATTTAATCGTCCCATTCTCTAAAGAGGCAAATGGATATTTTTCAGACAACTCACATTTTACAATTTCATTAAACCAGGAAGTTAGCTGAAAACATTGATAAGCATAATCTTTAACGATTTGCATGGTTTTGATATTTTTTGTACACCTAGTGCCTAGGCTCTTTTCAAAATAGTGTTGTTTTATTATTGTTATAATAACTGTAATACAATCTAAAGTATAGGCAGCCGAATCCATTTTAATTATTGCTCTTGCTCCTTCAACTCTTTTTATTGTAAAAAACCCTTGCATTTTTTCAAAAGCCTCTTCTGAAAGTCTCTTTGTTTTATCTTTCAAATGAGCAACCGGATCAAAAGATGGACTAGTCCTTAAAAATGCTCCTGTGCTGTTGAAAGGAACAATAGGGATAGGACCTGTTGAAAAATTCGCCATAAAACACAACCTTTGATAGATAACTAAAAACAAACAATTTAAACAATATTAAATTAATTATCAATCAAAAAAACACAGAAAAAGCAAGCAATTCCTGCTGGCACTCTATACCCAAGTAAATTCAAAAGTTTGCCAAAGACCATGATAGAAACAAAGTTATCTCTTACGGCAAGATCAACGATGGTAACGATAAGGTTTTTTTGGATGGTCAAAACGATACAGGTTCGTCAACCATTTCCATCGTTAATCTTACTTTTACAACTCCGCTATATACCGAAAGTGTTTCAAAAG
>JABDAE010000082.1 GCA_013289325.1 Chlamydiota bacterium | reverse complement strand
CTCAAATTTCTTAAGAAAATTTTATGATGTAAAGATATACTGATAATTTTTCGATATATTAATATATCGAAAAATTATCAGTATATCTTTACATTTAATTTCTCTCGATGTACCATGCTATGTAAGAGTGAAGGAGATGGGTATGACTAGTGCTAATCTATGCTATTTTTGTCGAGAAGTTCTTTTAGAGGCGAATACAATTTATGAAGGTTTACACAAAGCTTGTTTCTGTAGGTGGTTTGGGTTAGATATGCCGCAGGAATTTGTAGATGTATTTGCTCGCAGTTCTGAAAAAATTTCCAATGAGTGGGCTCATATTACTTCTAGTTTTTTTCATGGAAAGTTTCGCAAATATTCGGCTCGACTAGGTCAAAAGAATTATCTACTTAAGGTCCAACAAGCAGAACTTCCTGAGTTACCAGGCACTGAATTCTTATGTAATCAGCTTGCTCGGCAGCTGGGGCTGATAGTGCCAAATTTTTTTTATATTCGATTTCAGAATACATTAGACACCTTTGTTTGTGAAAATTTTATGAAGGAATTTTCCGGAACAAATTTAATTCACATCTACAGATTTTTGGGGTCTCCTGATGAGTATACTTGCAAAGGTATTTTAAAGGTGATTGAAAGAGAAGTAGGGAGAGCTGATGAAATGAATAGGTTTATCCATCTTACTCTATTTGATGCCTTAATCGGAAACCACGATAGGCATGGTAGGAATTTAGCTCTTATTCAATCTTCGACGGGATTGATTCTTTCTCCCTTTTACGACAATCCCTCTTACTTAGCGCTTGAAGATCCTCTACTTCTTGCGGCCCATCATGAGCCGCGCGGTGCAATTGCAACTAGCCAAACTATGGAACCTACAATGCGCGATTACGTCAATGAATGGAATAGACTTGGGTTTAGCGAGACAGTAACGGAGTTTAAAAATCGGATAAATTTGGTTGATATTTTTGAAATTATAGAGCTGAGTTTTATCTCTGAAAAAAGAAAAAAAGCTTTCAACAGATTAATAACAAGGCGATATGAGGAATTTTGTCATGCGTCCTAAGCAATATGGAAAGATCATTGGCGTTCAGGTTTATTTAGAGCTAAAAAAAAGCCGACTTTTTGTGGGAGTTCTCAAAAAAGTCGGTGAAAAATTTATCTTTTGCTATGAACAAAAGTACTTAAGGGAAAGGAATGCCATTCCATTAGGACCTGAAATGCCATTAACACGTCTGAAATATGAATCAGAAAGATTATTTGTTCCCTTTACCGATCGGATTCCTACCAGAGAAAACCCGGCATATCCCGATTATTGCCGCACTATGGGGATTGATGTAAATGAAGATGATCCCATGGTTGTGTTGTCAACGATAGCCAGAAGGGGTCCTTCATCATTTATTTTTGAACCTATCTACAAAGATACTTTTACTGCGGAAGATTTATTAGCATTTAGGCATAGTCTCAAACTTTCAGTTAAAGAATTTGCCGAAGTTTTTGATTTTTCATCGGCAGCCATTACTCGGGTGGAAAGAAAGCAGTCATCCGGGCGAGAGATCTTAAAAAGGGCCGAAATTTATGCCCATTATCCCGAAGTTACATTAGATCAAATTCGATATAGAAGTTGGAGTCTTCATTCGACAAAGCAAATGCATATCGAATCTCTTCTTAAAAATATGATCCAAAAGGAAGAGACGGGTGCATTTTAAGGTTAGGGACTGTATAAAAAATAACTTTTACGATCGTAAAGAAATTTTAGAAAAAGAAAGGGAAACGTTTCGCTGTATAGCTTATAGGTATACTTCTCGCTTTTCTTGAGAGTGTTTGAAGAAGAAGTGAGCTTGTTCGTCGTTTTGGAATTCATAAAAAAAAGCAGAAATAACGCAAGTTATTTCTGCCTAAAGTTGGCCAGAACTGGAATCGAACCAGCGACACAAGGATTTTCAGTCCTCTGCTCTACCATCTGAGCTATCTGGCCATATTATTTCGACATAATGAACATACTTTAGGATCTAATTATTTTGCAAATACAATCCGAATCTAATGCTGTTTTTCCTCTAGCACGATCATATCCTTCATGACGTTAATGGTTTCTGTGAGCTGCAAATGTTGCGGTAGTTTGAAGGAATCTGTTTCATTGAATTTTATAAAGGCTTGATAGTCTTTATTTGCGAGTATTCTCTTTTGACTATTTTGCCTTAATGTTTGCAACATCGTTTGAGGCACCTCTTTTTTAGTCTGTAAAGTCGGCATATAATAATGAATGTACCACGACTTTAAGCTGGAGGGTACGTCTGCAAGGGTGTCTTTAAAATCTTCTGCAATATTGTCCTTTGGAAGAGGGTTTTGTAAAAATTCTTCGCCTATCTTTTCATGCAGATACTCACTTGGAACGACAATGTCTGCTTGCACGCCTTGCAGCTGAGGGGTTTTACCAGAAACAGTATAGTATTTTCCTACAGTCACTTTAAAATAGGCAGAAGATTGGTTTCCTGTGACCGTCTGTGTTTGGATGGTCCCTTTGCCGTAGGTATGTTCATCACCCACAATCAGTGCTACGCCATAGTCTTGCAGCGCTTCTGCGACAATTTCAGCAGCTGACGCTGTGACCTTAGAAGTTAAGACAATTAAAGGTCCATCGTAAGTCACTGCGCTATCTACATCTCTATAAAAGTGCTCTTCTCCATTAAAATACTTGGAGATAACGACAATGCCATTTGTAATGAATAACCCTGTCACCTTGATCGCTTGGGATAAAAACCCGCCGCTATTTTCTCTAAAATCTAAAATAAGTCCACGCAAATTGCCTTGCGAGCGTAATTTTTTAATTTCATTTACCACATCCATCTCGCTTGTGATGTTATCCCCCCCTTGATAAAAGGTGTCTAGGCGAATCGTTCCTATAATCCCATTGCCAAAGGGGATAAAAGAGGATTTAGCTCTATTTTCATTAACTGAAATGGCAGCGCGAGTCAGCTCAACTTGATAAGGCTTATCGCTTCCACGCTGTAAACTTAAAGTCACCTTCGTTCCGGACTTGCCATTTACAATCTCCATGAGCTCATCGATAGACTTATTGGCCACACTTTGTCCATCAATTGCTAAGAGGGTATCGTCGATTTTAATTGATCTACTATTTGCCGCCGGCCCTTTTTCGAGCATCTTAAACACAAAAAAGCGCCCATCTTTTTCTTGCTTAAATAAAATGCCAATCCCTTGTATCCCCTTTTCAAGGCGAAGACGCATCTCATACGCTTCTGTCGGATTCAAAATTGTGGTATGGGCATCTAAGCTATTAGATAAAGCCTTTAACACGTGCACTGCAAATAGGCTATCCTTTTCTAAATCGCCCATCGGCTTACCATTTTCTTCTTGATACAGGTATTGCCTTTCGTGAGTATTTGCCTTTTTATCGAATAGCTTTAAAACATTGTCTTCCCTACCAGATATCTGGGAGTGTCCATAGCGCTGCCTTTCAAAAGCGATGAATTTTTTAATGGCAAGGCGAATGCGCGAACCTAATTCTGAAGACATTTTAGCAAATGATCTCTTCAAATCGGAATCTTTCCAGTCCTCATAGCTATCGGCAAGCCCTGTTTCATCTTTTGCAAAAAGAAATGACCTATCGGTACTTAAAATAGATTGCCTTAATTTCTTAGCTCGTAGAATGGATTTTTGGATAACTGCGTTTAAATCGACAAATTCTTGAAATGTGCCTTGACTGTATTGTTGCATAAACCTGTCGATATCGCCGCTTTTAAAGTTAAGAAAAGGTTGTACCTCTTCCTCTAAAAGATAAATGCGGCCCGGATCAAATTGGTCTATAAAGACTTTAAATGCGTTGTTAATCACCTTTTGGGTCATCTCTTTATCATGACCTTGACTATCTAATACCTGCTTCATCACCTTGACGATATCTTTTGTTTGCAGAAGCTGTCCCTGCTGAGCGGCTAAGGGGATCCAAAGTGCAATCGCAATGCAGATAAATGGAATACAAATTTTAAAAAAGCGGTTCATTTTGGACATTTCCTTTTTTCGATATCTTTTGAGGGATACTGCTTGAAAATCGCAAAGCAATTTTTTGATAAATTTGAAGAGCTTATAAAAGCATAAGTTCTCCAAATTTAGCAACAGACTTCTTGCAAAACTAAAGAACAACATCATATAATATCCCCATGAAACAAACTGCATCCGATACTTTTACACTCGATAATTTTGAAGGACCTTTAGATCTGCTGTGGTACCTCGTCACAAGTGAGGAGATCGATATCTATGAAGTGCCGGTACATAAACTCACAAATCAATATCTTCTTTTACTACAAGACCCAAATGTCAAACTTAACGCCCATTATCTCGATAAGGGCGCTGAATTTATCGGCATCGCAACGGCACTTCTTTGGTTAAAAAGTAAAACTTTACTTCCAAAAGAAGAAGAGGATAAAGAGTCTCTTGGTTTTGATGAAGATAACGATCCCAATTTTTCCATTATTCACCACTTAATCGATTACTGCCGCTATAAACAGGCAGCAAAACTATTAAAAGAAAAAGAATACTCACAAGCTGCCTTCTACCCTCGAGGAAAAGAGGAAAGCGAAATTAAAAAAAGCCTTGGGATCCATCACCTCTCTTTAGATGATTTAGCTCTATTATTTAAGCAGATTCTCGCTAAAGCTGCCCCTGCAAGAGGTGTGATATACGAAGATACTTGGAAAGTGTCGGATAAGATTTCAGCCATAAGCCACCTCTTAAATATGCAAAATAAAATTCAATTTTATGATATCTTCAAAGAAGCATCTTCTCGCGAAGAGCTCATCACCATTTTTCTTGCGCTTCTTGAGCTCATGAAGCTTGGAATTGCTCACGTGATCTATCACCCTTCACAAAACATTGTTTTTGTACAAAAAGTATAAATTTTACTCACATGACACAAAAAGAAATTAATCTCTTCGACCTAGAAATAGCAAATGAAGCAGTGCCAAATAAAGCGACAAAGCTCATTGCAGAGCAACCTTCTCTTCCCGGCATAGCCGAAAATCAGGAAAGCGCAAAACGAGAGCTGCAGCAAGATAAATTCATGAAGCAACATGCCAAAAAGATCATCGAGGCAGTTCTTTTTGCAAGCGATCAACCCCTTTCTTTCAATAAAATTCGAGAAATTGTCGATACGTTCCAACAACTTAAGCCATCGCAACTTCGCAACTTAATCTTAGAACTGCAACAAGACTATCTATCTCAACAAAGGGCCTTTCGACTCGAAGAGATTGCAGAAGGTTTTTTGATTCGCACTTGCGAAGAATATGCACCATTTATCGATACCCTTTTTCATAATAAGCGCACCGAAAAGCTATCTCAAGCTTCCGCCGAAGTTTTAGCCATCATCGCCTATAAACATCCCATCACCCGCCCCCAAATCGAGGCCATACGAGGTGTCGATTGCTCAGGTGTTATGCAAAATCTTTTAGAAAGACAACTCATTGAAGCCATCGGCAAGTTAGAAGCGCCGGGAAGACCCACTCTTTATGGGATCACCAAGCACTTTTTAGAACACTATGGCCTTCGCAATCTGCAGGATCTTCCGGCTATTTCCTAATAAACCCCCTAGTTAATAAACATAAACCGGAGTAAAGTCGACATAATCGCAAGAAGAGAAGATGTAGCGAATGCCATCTTTTTCGCCAAACGGCAAGGTATTTGCCCGCACATTATGAAGGTGACCAAAGGCCACTTTACAAACTTCATATTTACTGAGTATAGCGGATGTTCTAGATGGCGCAAGATCTGCTCCAATCGGTGGATAATGCGTCATGACAATGCGCGTTTTAACATGGCTTGGAATTGATTTTAAACTAAGTTCAAGACGGCTTAGTTCTCGCACGAATATTTTTTCTGCAGCTTCTGGATTATTTTCTTTTTCTAGCAAAAGGTTAGCTTTTGGATTGTCCTGATAGACGACGTATGGGTCGAAGGAATATTCAGGAGTATCCCAAAGCCTTGCGCCGGCAATGGCAATCCCTTCCCAAAGAAAACAATTATTTTGCACGAGGTGAATGGAAGGGGGTAAAATTTTTTCAACCTTGCTAATCGAATGCCACCAATAATCGTGATTGCCGCGAATCATGACCTTAGTCCCCGGCAAAGTATCTATCCAGAGCAGATCTAAAGCCGCATCTTCAATATGCATCGCCCATGAAATATCTCCAGGGATTAGGACTAAATCACTTGGAGAAACGAGTTTTCTCCAATTGGCCTCTATTTTTTGGGGATGGTCTTTCCATTTTTCACCAAAAAGATCCATCTCTTTTCCCGGTACCCCAAAAGATAAATGTAAATCTGCAATTGTCCAAATTGTCATATTTTATAAGATAAATCCTTCTGGAATATTGGCGCCGCGAGGCACAACGATGATCCCATCGCGAATGTAGACATGCTCGCTATCGTATTCAGTTAAACCATTTTTATTGATGAGTTGCACCCCATCCCCTATCCATACATGTTTATCGATAATGGCCTTTTTAATAAGGCAATTTTCACCTATGGCAAATCTCTCATTAGGTAAAGTAGAAAAAGTGTGGGTTTTAAAATAATCACTTCCCATGACATATGAGTCTTGTATGATTGATCCTTTGCCGATGAAAGACCTTGGTCCAATAATGCTATGCGTAATCTCATCTGCTTCAAGCACACCCCCCTCACATAAGATTGAACGCCTAATCGCAGTATCACCAATAAGCGCGCCTGGCAGCGTTGTTTGATGTGAATAGATGGGCCATGTTTCGCTATAGTAATCAAGTGGTGGCACCGGATTGATTAAAGCCATATTTGCCTCATAAAATGAGGCAATCGTGCCAATATCTTCCCAATATCCTTCAAAAACATAAGCAAAGGTCCCCCCTTGCGCTACCTTCGTTGGGATGATGTGTTTGCCAAAGTCTTCTCTTTCATCCTTGGCTAAAAGATCGACTAACGCATTTCTTTTAAAAAGATAGATCCCCATCGAACCTAAAAACTGGTTTAAAGATCCTTTCATTCTCTTTAAATCTCTTACTCTTTGAGGTTTTTCGTGAAAATCTGTGATTTGAAAGTGTTCATCAACGGTGAGCACTCCCATTCTCTTGGCTTTTTCCTCATCGATTTTAATGGCGGCCACAACGAGATCGGCATTGGTCTTCTTCGCAAAATCGGTGAGCTTTGAAAAATCAAATTGATAAAGCTGATCGCCAGACAAGATAAGAAAATATTCTGCAGGAGTTTCAAGCATATAGTGCAAGTGGTGTCTTACTGCATCAGCTGTCCCTTTAAACCAACTTTTTCCCTTTACGTTTTCTTCAGCAGGAAGCACTTCGACAAATCCCCTGGAAAAAGAATCCATGCGATATGTGGAAAGAACATGTTGATGGAGCGTGCGTGCGAGAAATTGCGAGAGCACATAGATCTGCCTTGAGCCGGAATTGATGGCATTTGAAATGGGAATGTCGATTAAACGATAGTGTCCACCAAAACACATCGCTGGCTTACATCGAAACTTTGTCAAAGGGAAAAGACGCGTGCCTTGTCCTCCACCCATAATAACGGTTGCAACGCGCGCCATGTCGACTCCTTCCCTTTGAGGTGAGTTTTTGACAACCCTAGATTCGCTAGAGGTAAACTCCTCTACAGTTTCTTCAAGGTCTAATGTACTTTGATCAAAATGCATGCATACCATAAAAATAAAATTCAGTTATATATGATACACTTACAATCGATCAAGGTTATATCTCACGTGACTCAAAAATTATTTGTGCTTCTACTTCTTAAGGCATTTGCAATCGCATTGGTATTATTTTATGCCGGGCTGGGATTATCTCCAGATGAGGCACAGTATTGGACGTGGAGCCAAAAACTTGACTTTGGCTACTATAGTAAGCCCCCCGCCATCGCTTGGCAAATTTGGCTTGGGACAACTCTTTTTGGCAATACAGAATTGGGCGTAAGGGCTTTATCTTTAGTTATCGGAACAATCTTGCCTTTACTTTTATTTAAACTCGCAAAGGACTTAAAAACTTCCTCAATAGGGGCATACCTTGCAGCTGTTGCTTTTGCCTTCTCTCCTATTGGCATTTTTTCCTCAATCCTCGCCATTACTGACGGAGGGATGATCTTGTTTTGGACCGTTGCCCTTTATTTTCTCTTGCGCGATATGAACAAGAATAAATGCCCAAATTATCTACTTATAGGGGGCTCAATCGCGATAGGCGCCCTCTTTAAATGGCCGATCTATTTTTTTTGGGTATTAATTATCCCAAGCGCTTTGTACTTTAAAGTTTTAAGGTCGTGGAAGATCCTTTCTGGGATTTTATTCTCTTTATTAGGCCTTATCCCAAGTCTTTATTGGAATATCAAACATGACTTTGCCACATTTAAACATGTGCAAGCGACTCTCTTAAAAGATGCCTATTCCACATCAAGTGGTAACTTCTTCGATTTTTTAGGCGCAGAAGTGGCGCTTGTTTCCCCTGTTTTATTTATCCTTATTTTATTAACCCTTTGGCACTTAAAGAAAAGTCAGGCTGCCAAGTTTTCTGCGTATATGACAAGCGCTATTTTTACCTTTGGCGCTTTCCTTTCTATTTTTACAAAAGTGCAGGGCAACTGGATTATCTTTGCATACCCTTCGGCTTTTCTTTTACTAGCCTATGCATCCCCTTATCAAAAATTCATCAAATTTGGAGTGATCGTTTCTCTTGTGCTGACTTCATTTGTACTAAGCATTCCCTCACTTCCTTCTTTCCCTTACAAAATAAATCCTTTTAAACACAATGTGGGGTGGGACAACGTTAAGAGCGCCTTGCAAAAAGCGGGATATAACCCGGAAAAAGATCTCCTATTTTCCGACACCTACCAAGGAGCAAGTATCCTTAGCTTTTACGGACAAAAGCAGCATCTTGCCTATTTTTTCAACTTGAAGAGGTGTCGCAAAAACCAATTTTCCTATTGGCCTAAGATGCCCGTCATCGATGAAGATGCCAATTTTGGAAAAGCCTATTTTGTTGTATTTGAAAATAAACAGCCCCAAGAGCTTATCACGCTTATACAATTTTACGAAAAACAGCTGACGCCCTATTTTGATGAAGTTAAAACAGTTGGAATCTTTCCTTTATTTAAGGTAAAAGAAATCGCCGAAAAAAATGCTCTTATCATCAAATGCGAAAGATATAACGGCAAAGTGCCGGCCGAGTCGAATAAATTTTGAATAGAAAATCTTAAAAATTCAATGAAATGGAAAGGAATGGAAAGAGAGGGATTCGAACCCTCGATACCCGTAAGGGTATGCGTCCTTAGCAGGGACGTGCTTTCGGCCACTCAGCCATCTTTCCAGTCCATTAGATCATAAGGATAAGTCATCTATTTTTGCAAGCGTTGATTTTTCCTTTTAAAGTTTGGGGAAATTCTGCTAATATTTAGCCCGAGTTTAGATTTAATCGTTTTACAGGATACCTTATGAAAGCAACAAGATACTTACTACTCTTATATGTCGCCGCACTTAGCTTATCATCTGCAAGCTGTCGCAGATCGAGCGATGAGGTGTGGGATGATAGTAAATCAGCCTCTCGCCATATGTCAAGAGGACTTCGGACGATGGGAGGCAAGCATGGAGATTCGCGCGCCGTGAGATATAAAGACGAATTTATGCCTGAAGATCAAGGATATACTGCAAATCGATCTGCCGGCTCATCTGCCCAAGAATTTGTCCCATTAAGCGATCAGCCCTATGATTCCCAAGTGGCAATGGCCGATTTTGTGTCGCAGCAGCCAAGAGAAACTCCGGGCGATCCAGGTAGCTCACTTCCAGGCATTTCCGCTTTTAAAGATCCAAGTACTAACCAAACGTGGGCCAATGTCTTCCAAAATATCCACTTTGACTACAACAGCAACTTAATCAAAGGACAAGCTAACTTAGACATTATCAGAGAAGTAGCTGCCTATATGCGCTCAAATCCTGCCGTATACGTGTTTATCGAAGGACATTGCGATGAAAGAGGACCTGAAGCTTATAACTTAGCACTTGGCTCTAGACGAAGCAATTCCGTGCGCAATCAGCTTATCCAAGAAGGCGTCAACCCTGACAATCTATTTACGATCTCTTACGGAAAAGAAAGACCTCTCATGTACGATCACAACGAAAGTGCCTGGTCACAAAATAGACGCGCAGAATTTAAAATTTATGAACGCTATTAATGATTCATCAATTGTCTATGTACTTAATTTTTATAAAGAAGCCTCAAAATATAATTTGGGGCTTCTTTTGCTGTCTACTCGTCTATTTTTCCACAGCCTCTAACATAGGCTTTTCTGCCCCAGCGATGCGCAACCAAAACTATTATGAGAGCGATCAAGCTCTTTTAATCAAAGAACTTAAAATTTCGCTTGAAAACTTGCGATCGCTTGTCAACAACCATGAAACCGAAATTCGGATGTATGATGAAAAATTAAAAAATGTCGATTCGATCATAGAAGGAGTTCGAGATCAGTGTAGCGATACAGCTAAGGGTCAAAAAGAACAACTTAAAGGCTCAACGTCAGCTTTAGAGGAAAGAATCGGCGCATTAGAAGAGATTACAAGAGGACTTTTGACAGATTTAAAGCAGTTTAAAACTTTTACCTCAGAAACCACCTCTTTCCTTACGCAATATAAACAGCGAATGACGGATTTAGAGCGCTCTTTAGATCTGCAAAATAAAAATATCCAGCATCTTCAAACTGCACTGAAGGCCATGATGAGCGCCTTGCAAGTGAAAGGCTCTTTAGAAATTACCACAAGCGATGATTCAACAAGTGCAACAGATACAATTTTATATCGAGTAAAACCTGGCGATAGCCTTGAAAAAATTGCGCGCAATCTTAATACAGATGTTCAGGTGATTAAGCGCTTAAACAATATGACAAATGATAAAATCATCGTCGGTAAGCAAATCAAAGTCCCAGATAACAAAGTCCCAGATAACTCGAAAAAATGATATCTGCCAATCACTCTCCAATTGCCTTACCGTTATGCAGGTGCAGCTTGACAAAAAAATATCCTGTTGGTACAATGATAGTTGGTGAGTGATATGCAGCCCAAACCCTTTATTTTACCTTTAGCCAATACTTCTTGGCAAAAGTTAGTCAATATCGTTGCCCTTCTTTTAGGTCTCGTAGTTTTATTGACTCTTTCTGTGACAGCCTTTGTCAATCCTATCATCTTTTGTTTCTTTCTTCTCCATGGCACACTCTGCATCTTCTTCCATAGCAGTATGCTGCATCGCTATGGCGCTCATGGACAGTTCACCTTTACGAATGAGAAAATGGAGAAAGTATTTTATGTAATGACCTGGCTTTCGATGGGGCCTTCTTATCTACACGCTTACGGCTATGCGCTTTTGCATTTAACTCACCATAAATTCAGCGACAAGGAAAAAGACGTTCATAGCCCTTGTATATTTAAAGACATCTTATACCTTATGTCGCATACGACAAAAGTTTACAGGGGGATCGTGCAAGCTGGCAACGATATAGAAAAAACTGAATTTCAAATCATCATCGATGAGTATCGACAAAAACATGGGAAAGACATTCCAAATTGGTCATTAGATGGATTTGCAAATCATCCAATCACTAAGCTAACGTTTGTCGCCATCTTTTTATCTATATACATTATTTGCGGCGCTAAGTGGTATATGTACCTTTTTCTTTTCCCAACTCAATGTGTGATGGGCCCTGTGCAAGGCGCTTTAGTCAATTGGTTTGGCCATCATACTGGCTTTAGGAATTATGACACTGACGATGAATCGAGAAATACACCGCTACTCAATGTTATGCTAGGGGGCGAAGTCAATCAAAATAATCACCACAACAATCCAGATAACGCCAATTTTGGGGAAAAACTGCATGAATTCGATTGGATTTATTGGATTTTGCGAATATTCCATAAAGCTAACATCATTGTACTTAAAAATACGCAACTAGACAAAAAATTGTCCTATCGGTAAGATAGGTATGTTCTATGCAATCCAAACCACTCATTTTACCTCTGGCGAATACATTTTGGCAAAAGCTGTTAAATCTCGCCGCCCTTTTTTTAGGTCTAGTCATCATCTTAATCCTTGCAGTAACAGCTTTTGTCAATCCCGTCATTTTTTGCTTTTTTCTCGTTCATGGTTTCGTTTCCATATTCTGGCATAGCAGTATGCTGCATCGCTACGGCGCTCATGGACAGTTCACATTTACGAATAAAAAAGTCGAACAGGTATGTTATGTGATGACCTGGCTTTCAATGGGACCTTCCTATCTTCATGCTTATGGATATGCACTTTTACACTTAGCACACCATAAATTCAGCGATCAAGAAAAAGATATTCATAGCCCGTGCATATTGCAAGATGTCTTCTACCTAATGTTACATACTAGAAATGTATATAATCAACTCATCGTAGAAGGAAAAAATATAACAAATTCAGAATTTAAAATAATCGTTGAAGAATATCGCCAAAAACATGGAAAAGACATTCCTCATTGGTCGCTAGATTGGGTGGCAGATCATGTGATGACAAAAATTGGATTTGGCATCATCTTTTTATCTATATATCTTCTTTGCGGCGCTACATGGTATATGTACCTTTTTCTTTGGCCAACCCAATTCCTTATGGGATCTGTGCAAGGAGCTTTAGTCAATTGGTTTGGTCATCATACCGGCTTTAGGAATTATGACACTGACGATGAATCCAGAAATACGCCGCTGCTCAATATTCTATTAGGGGGTGAAGTCAATCAAAATAATCACCACCACAATCCCGATAAGGCCAATTTTGGGGAAAAGCTGCATGAATTCGATTGGATTTATTGGATTTTGCGAATATTCCATAAAGCCAAGATCATTGTACTTAAATCACCACAACCATAGCATCGCTTAAAAAATAGCCAAACCCATGTGGACCATCGCCATCTGGCAACACGCTTAAATTCCCTTCAAGAAGGATCGCATTTTGCGCTTTAAGTGTTTCTTCTAGAGACTGAGGCTCTCTTAAACGCACTAAAATTTGCCTTGCTATCTTTTGCGACGAGGCCACACAACAGCTTTTAAGGCTCGGCTCTTCTGCAAGAATTAAATGGCCCTCTGTTGTTTTGTAAAGAAAACCTCTTATCCTCACTTTTTCAGATGGAGAAATCTTTGGCAAATCGTAAAAATATATGGTCTTCAAATCATTTTCTGATGATAACGGCTTTTGATACAAATAAAAAGCTGTCAAAAGCAGAAGACCTGTA
>JABDAE010000081.1 GCA_013289325.1 Chlamydiota bacterium | reverse complement strand
CTTGAGGTACCCGTGAACTGTCATCCAAGTGGCGCATCGCAGCCAATACATGGCGGCTTTAGAGGCTGCAAGTGCTGAAGGAGATATCCTTCCGTTCACAAAATTTATTGCTTCTGAATTATTTTTGGACACATAAACAAGATAAGGGACTTGAATAAGTCGGAGTGTACTCCGAGAATGCTTGCGTTTTCCGGAGTGTATTCCGAAAATACTATAAAACACCAGCAGCTCCCTCTAAAAGATTTATTTTTTTAGCAGGAACTGCTGAGAATTTCTCTTCAGGGCAACGCATTTGGTAATCGCATTTTTTGAATGAAGTCGACGTCTCGGGCTACCGTTTCTTGAATTATAGTTGCAGTAGAATGTGTGAAAAGCTACAATATTCCATAGATCTTTTGTGGAAGGGTGTCTGAGTGGCTTAAGGAGCACGCTTGGAAAGCGTGTGTACGTTTTTAGCGTACCGTGGGTTCGAATCCCACCTCTTCCATTTTTTTTGGATGTTGGATATCTATAAATTTTTATAGACTTCTCGCCGATGATCCACTGTCACAATAAGCACTAACAATTTATCATCATAAATTTTATACAAAATTCGATAGTTACCTTGCCTTACTCGGTAAAGATTATCATCTAATTTTTCTACGCCATAGGGACGCGGCTCCATCGCTAATTGTCTTATCCGATTTCTGATACGAATCAGATCGTCTTTCGGGATTTTCTTAAGAATTTTATCAAAGTGGTTGGGTATTTCGATGTGGTATTTCATTCGCGATCAATTCCAAGACGCTTTTCCATTTCCTCCCAAGATACAGTTCCATGTTTGCAAATATCAGCTTCCGCTTTGTTAGCTAATTCCAAATCTCTTTGATTTTCTAATGTTTGTAAAACTTCTAAATCTTCCATAGAAATCATGGCCATAAGTTCTCGCCCATTGCGTGTTACCACATATCTCTCTCCTCGAAAGGCAACTTCATCGGAGATGTGCGTAAATTCTAGCCTTGCTTGTTTTGCCGGGATATGATGCATTTTCACCTTACAGTTATAACAGTTAAACTTATTATAACAATTAAACCTTTTTATGTCAAATTCAGCATTATCCATTGTTCAACTAATCTTCATTCTCCTTTGGTAAAGAGCTCTTTAAAGCCTTGAAGCGTCGCATCGCGCCCTACACTTGCAATGGCGTCAAGCAAAGGCACATCCTTTGGGCACACCTTTTGACAGTTTTGCGCGTTGCCGCAATCGGCAATTCCCCCTTCCTCCATCATCACTTTCGTTCTGACTTTCTTTTTTAATGCGCCTGTTGGGTGGATATTAAACAAATGAGCCTGGGCCACCACTTGCGGCCCAATGAAGGATGAGTGAGCGTTCACCTGCGGGCAAGCTTCCAAGCAACAGCCGCACGTCATGCATTTTGAAAGGGAATACATCACCTCTTGCGTTGTTTGAGTGATGTTAGGTCCAGATCCTTCGTTTTCTTGCACATCGACCCATGCATTGACTTGCTTTAAGCGCTCAAACATGATCGATCGATCGACGATAAGATCCCTTACAAGAGGAAATTTTGTAAAAGGGGCAAGGTTAATCACGTTAGAGCCGCTCTCTTCGATGATCCGATTAATAATGGCAGCGCACGCTTGCCTTGGGCGGCTATTGATCAACATCGAACAAGACCCGCACACCTCTTCAAGGCACCCCGATTCCCAGACAACTGGCGCAACTCTTTTGCCCTTCCGATTGATTGGCTTTCTTTGTATCTCCATTAAAGCGGCGATGATATTCATGGATGGGGATCTTTTAAGCTCAAATTCTTCCCAATACTGCTCTCCTGGATTGCCACGTAAAATATTTAAAATAAATGTCTCTTGCATAATAGACCCTTTCTAAAGCGGCAAATTGATCTGGTTTGGCATGTTTTCAAATGTGGGCTTCACCTTATGCGCCGTAGAATAATCGCGCAAGAATGGTTTAAGATGGCGCAAGTCAACCGGTTCATAGGTAATATCTGGCTCATTGGTCTTTTCGTTAAACGTAGCAATTGTCGTCTTCAACCAATTTGCATCGTCGCGCTTTGGAAACTCTGCCTTAAAGTGGGATCCGCGCGATTCATCGCGAAGGAATGCGCCTTTCGCAATGGCAATAGCAAGATCTAGCATCGGCTTAAACTGCATCGCAAAGATTAACGACTGATTGGCAAAGAGGGATCGATCATCAAGAGAAATGTGAGCACATCTTTCTTTAATCTCTTTAAGTTTATCCAATGTCTTTGCCAGATCTTTGTTGTTGCGCATGACCGTCACATTTGCAATGAGCCAATTAGACATTTCATCGTGCAGGGCAAAAACATTTTCATTTCCCTGATTTAAAAGCATCGCGTCGCGCTCTTTTTTCACATGCTGCACGGCCTCATCAAAGATTGCTTCTTTTACATTTGCTCTTGGCTGAGCCTCGATATACCTTGGCACTTCAACGCCTGCAACAAGGCCTGAAAAAATACAAGAAAGTAGCGAATTTGCCCCTAGGCGATTGGCCCCATGGTATTGATAATCGGACTCTCCAATGTTAAAGCACCCTTTTAGGTTAGTCATCTGTCTATAGCGCTGCCACCTGTCAGGATCGCCCGTAGCTGGCCAATCGACCCAGCCGCCCCCCATGGTATAATGCACGGCAGGAAAAATCCGCATGGGGACTTTAGAAGGGTCTTCCCCTGTAAATTTTTCATATATCTCAAGCACTGAGGCAATTTTTTTTCTTTTTTCATCAGAAAGGGCTGATACATCGAGATAGACCTGCATTTGGCCATCTACTCCCATCCCCATTTCACATATCCTAAGAAGCTCCCTTGCGCCGATATCCCTTGGGACAAGATTGCCAAAGGCAGGGTACATTTCTTCAAGAAAGTACCAAGGCTTTCCCGTTTCACCGCAAGGAATTATCTTGCCATCTGGAAGAGCAATTGTCTTGGAGGAATCCCCGTACACCCAAATTCTTCCCCCTTCTCCCCGAATCGATTCCGACATCAGGCGCATCTTATCATCGCCTGGGATTGCAGTCGGATGTATCTGGATAAATTCTCCATTGGCATATTTCATCCCCTGTTGATAGAGGCGTCCATTGGCAGCGCCTGTACAAGAAGTGGAATTTGTCGAGCGTTTAAAGATAAGCCCGCACCCTCCTGTTGCAATGACGACGGCATCGCCTTTAAGCACTTGCATCTTAAGATTAAAAAGATCCATGATCACAACGCCCCGCGCCATCCCCTCATCGTCTAAAATAAGGCGCATAAATTCGTGGTGCTCGAATTTTTCGACTAATCCATTTGCTTCATGGCGTCTGACTTGTTCATCTAGGGAATAAAGAAGCTGCTGACCAGTCGAAGCGCCGCAAAAGGCTGTACGATTGTAAAGAGTGCCTCCAAATCTTCGAAAATCGAGAGTTCCATCAGCCGTTCTATTAAAAGGGCAGCCAAAGCGAGCGAGCATATTGATGATGGAAGGGCCTGCCATACACATCTCAAGTACGGGAGGTTGATTGGCTAAAAAGTCCCCCCCCTTGATTGTATCGTAGGCGTGAATGATGGGAGAATCCTCTTCTCCATGCTGATTCATTGCGGCATTAATTCCCCCTTGCGCGCATACGGAATGAGATCTTTTGACTTTTGTGACAGAGATGATTTGTACATGGCAACCACTATCTGCAAGCTTCATAGCCGCTGATAACCCCGCAAGACCGCCCCCCACAACAATAACTTTCTTTTCCACAATTACCCTGTGTTAATTATTTAAATTGACCCAATACGTGAGCCAGATCGCTGCAAGACCTAATAGCGTAAAGGCAATTGTCAAAAGGATCGAAACAAAACTCATGAGGCGCTGCGATTTTGATTTAAGCGTGATTCCAAAGCTTATTAAGAAGATGCTAAGGCCATTGAAGGCATGAAAGCAAGAGGAGGCGACAAGCAGCGAATATAAAAATGCTGTAATAGGACTTTTAAAGGCGTCTCTTACGACAAGAAGATCTGCTGTGCCAAAATCGAGTGTTTTGGCAGTGAGCAATTGCTCATTACTTTCGCCTTTCGCCTCACTACTTTTTTCCGATAATTGCACATTTAAACGCGTTGCAAGAGAGGCAAGGCCGGCATCGTGAGTAATTTTCACTTGAAATTGCTTTCCCTCTACAGCTTCTGGATAGCGAATAAAGCGCATATGAACGACATGGGCAATCACCCCCACCACTAAAATCCAAGACGTGATCCTTTGCCAAGAGTAGGCGTAATTCCTTGGATAGTGAAGAATGGGCTTTGTGGGGTCTTTTCCGTAAGCATTTGGCTCAGATGTTCTTAAGTATTTAATCCCTAGCACAAGGTGTAAAAGAATCGGGATAGCAAGCGCTAGCACCTCAATAATTTTAAGTCCTGGAATTGCCTGAATGGCATTAACAGCGCCGATAAATCCACTTCCATCATTTCCCAAAGGAAGAGCTGCCCTTGCATTCGTCACAAGATGAGAGCACAAAAAAATGACGATCCCAAGCCCTGTCAAGGAGTGCACTTTCCGAAAGATAAATGCGTTTGGGGTATTGGTGTTAGAAAATATACGCATAAATTTTCGTTATAGCACCGATTTGACGAAAAATCAATAGGCATTTTCAGCAATTCCCGCTAAAAAATTCAGTAACCCCAGAATGGGGTGACAGAAGTTAGCCCAGGGTAAGGCAACCCCGGTAGGGGTAACGCAACCCTGGGAAATAGCGGGAATTACTGAGCCATTTTTTGAACGGTTGAAAGATATTACATGATCGCTTATGTTGAAATTATCCACACCTTAAACGAAGAGAAATTGCAATGACATCTGGAATAACAAGTTTACCCCCTTCTCCCCCCCCCACTTCTGCAGTGATGGCAATAAGACCTTTAGAGGACCCAAATCAACCTCCTCTTGTCCCTATTGGCAGTCCACGCGTCCATACGCGTATGCCTCGCCCCCCATTACTTCCCGTATCACCTCAACGACCTTCTGAAAGACGTGAAGTCAGTGTACCGGCATCTGATGATGCCGCAAATGCGCCTCTTTTGGGCGCATCAAGTGGCAATCGCCCTATCGTTTACTACTCTCCTGTACCTGCGGAAGTGGTAAACGGATCTGAAGCCCCCTACTCCATTAACGCAACGCGTGTAAGAGAGGGCGAAACAAATCGACTTGTGAAAATTTCAAAAATCGCTCTTCTTGCCTTAAATATAGCCGTATTTGGAGTCAGTACTGGCTTTATCGTAAAGGGCGCCATCGAAATGGACGCTTTGATCTTAACGTGGGCAGAGCTTTTTAGTGGATGCTCTGTAGCAATCTTTGGCTACTACATTACCCCCGAACGTTTTCGAAAAAAAATTAGTATCCTTTTAGACTCTTGGTCCTACGAAATCCTTTTTACTTATTCTCAGTTTGTTTTAAATTTGGTGCCGGAAGTAAAGAGAAAACTTGTCGATTCTATCTGCGCCTTTGTCTTAGGTGCTTTTTCAGTCAAAGACAGCGTCAACGTTCTTTTTTCAAAGCTCTCAGAGCTACCGACAATCTCATATCCGGTCACTCAAGCAAGCCTTCGCCCCTCTCTTGAATTTGCCTCAAGAGATAGTTCAGGGCTTGCCACACTCCAAAGAACTGTAAGTTTTGTGTGTGCCGTTGGATTGACCACCTTTTGTTTTGCTTTTCCCGAATACGTCAATACAACTGAGCTTGGCAAAAGAAAAATCCTTCACGCCGCTGCATTATTTAACCTCGGTAGGATCGTAAGCCGCCTTGCATCGCGTTTACTTTTCCTTAAAACAGAAGCAATCAAAACAGCATACGAACGCAACGCAGATCCTTTTGTAGAGATGCCCTTACAAAATAGAATCATTAATCGAATGGAAGCGATGATAAACCTCATCGATATACGGCTAGCAAGTCTTGCCATTGCCTTGCCGGTAACGGCGGAAAGCTTTGGTGCTTTCGTTATAGCGGCTCTTGCTGGAGGGGCCTATGGACATTGGGTGGAAGGAAAGCGCTTTTACCATGAAACGTCAAACTCATCTTTGCATCACAAAAGCTCATCTTCTGAATCTGTTTCAGAGGCCACTGCCACATCTCAACAAGTTGAAGCACCAGAGTTTGCAGAATCCGAAGTGGCAGAATCAGAAGTCGATGAAGCAGCAACTGGCATATGGCAAAGGCTCAAAGCAAAAGTAAAAGCCACAGCCCAAAAAGTCAAAGAAACTGTAAAAGAATATTGGCCATCGATCACAGCATTTACCCTTCTTGTCGGTTATATGTCAGCTGCCGTTATAACCAACCCCGACTTACCTAAGGTAGATGGTTGTATTGCCACACTTAGCATCTCGGCTCTTGCCTCTTTTATATTTAGCGATCGCATCCATGCTGTGAAAAATCGCAATCTCAATACGCGCCTATACAATGAGGCAAAATTTTGGGCAGCGACAGGGGCGCCTGCCCTTGCTTTAGCTTATCAGTTCGGTCGAAATTTCTTCAAAATTGACGATATTCATATCATAAAGACAACTCCCTCTATGTATTTAGGGAGTTTATTTACTTGGGGTCTTTGGGGAGTCTGCTTTGGCGTTAACCGCGCAAACAATCATCATTATGAAAAGCTTCCAGAGCCCCGTCAAACACCCGGAATTACTGCTATCGAGCTTACACTTGCAGTAGTGCCGACGGTGTTTCCAAAACATCTACCATCGACTTAAAAGATGGCAATCAATAGTTATTTTCGCATACTGCACAATCCGGCAGATGAAGATCAGACGCAATATGCTTTGAGTGAACTGATTAAACTTAGCGTTAATCGCCAAACACCAAGAGAAGATCGACTTAAAACGCTTGGTCTTTTAATTAAAGAATTTGGAGAGCACAATCTTTGTAAAATACGATCCTTAAATAATGACCGACCTTTACAACATACATTTACTTCTACCTTAATCAAGCATCTGGAGCAGCAAAAGGAGCGCGTGACAAGTGTTCTATTCACCTGCTTGCGAGATTGGGTAAATGGACACCCGCCAAATCTTGAAAATTTAGGCAAGATTTATGACCCCTCATTTTCGCTGCTTTCCGGAGAAAATTTATACGCGCGCTCTCGGCTGGACGTCTCGGCGTACCTTCTCTCCCATCCAATGCCTCCACAAGAGGCATTGCGGCTTGGTTGCTGCGAGTATTCCCATTTTAAAGAAAAAATCGACGCGTATCAAGAAAGCGTAGAAAGCGCACTTGCCCATCTTTTTGACCTCACTAATAAAAAAGAGCGCGCCCCTTCTCTTACTATTTCGGAACAATCTCTTCTTTTTAGAAATATCGCGATACAGCATCTCGTCATATATCCAGTAGCGGTGCAAAGGCCCCAAGCTCAGATGAGCATACATCTCATTTCTTGGGCAAGATTATATGCCTATTGGCAATCATCTTCTGCGCAAGCGTTAAAGGGGCAAGACCCCTTTTATCTACTCACTAATCTATTTGAAATAGAGAGCCTTCCCCTTTTCGAAACGAAAAATTATTTAACTTTTGGGGAATATGTGATAGAAGCTACGGTCCTATCTTTATTTAAGACCCTTCTATCCCCATATTCTTTTATTCCCGCAAATAGTGCTTCTAACGAAATCAGAAGGCTTTTAAACCAATTTGATGCAAATCCTATCCAAGCGTTTAAAATGCAGCAAGTGATCGTCTATTTTCTTGCAGACGTCTACGAGTGTCTTCTGATGAATGAATTTTCATTTTCAGATGCATATCTAACGCTTGCGCTTTTAATTCCTGATAAAAGGAGCCCACATCTTAAAGAGACATTTCACTTTCTTTTGAGCTGCATTTGCTTTATCGATTGCAAACCGAAGTTAAATGTGCGTGCAGGACATGAGGAGGAGGCGCTTTTTACCTTTATCCTATCCTTAAAATGTGAAGGGATTAAAGAGCCTTTTGCAAGGAATGAGCAAAATCATAAACTCTATATCGATTTGATTAAACAAAAGCGCCTCTCCTTATTTGACTGCGCGGCAATCGCCATCAAATTTGCATGCACGAGCGCCATTCTCCCTGAAGATCAAACAGCACTTCCTCTCTGCCCTTATCTGGATTCAAATGGACATTGGACACTGGTTCAAAAAATCGAAGAAATTATAGGTATGCAGCTGCCCGCTGCCATCCTAAAGGATCTGCTTTTATTTCAGCTTGTAAAACCTAGCGCTTTCCACCATCTTGTGCCTTTCATGCAGATCAGACAAGATATCATTGCTAAACAGCTACATTCCATTGCGATCCCAAAGAAGTTATACGATTATTGGTCCACTCACGCTAAAACCCTATTATTAAGCTCTATGACAATTGCTCCCCAGGAGGCATTCCCAAATTTTGTTATCGAAAGGATGGAAATTCACCCCACCTATCCAGAGCACATGAACGCCATGATCAGCCTGCTTCAGATGGCTGCTTATCCCCTTCCCTTTTGCCCCCCAATTGGTCCTTTGATCCCCATTAACTTATTTAAAAAGGGTTTACAGTTTACTCATGAGCAAATCCATAACGGCTCCTTTACAAATTTTGTTTCCTTTTCAGAGGAATCTCCCTTGGCTCTTAAAAGATTTTGCGCATGGACATACGACCCCAACCGTTTCAATCACTTTCTTGCTGTCGCTCTTTTAGGGGGAAGATCTACCCGTTTTACTTCTAATGTAAGAGTTGCCTCCATTTTTTATGTGCCGACTTTTGCGCCATTTCTCGAGAAGCACTTTCCCCTTTATTTTAAAACATTAAGCGCTATAGTCGATCGTTTAGGAAACGAAAAATTAACAGATGAAGATGATGCAAGGTTCAGGCAAAGCTCAAACGACCCTTATGAAATTCCAAATGAAGTCTTCCAAATCGAAAACGAAAAACACCTCACCGAACAGGAAAAAATTTTTGATGCCCTAATCGATTGCGCCCCTCACCTTGCAGAATATAAAAACATCGACAAGGCGATAAAGGCCTCTATCTACCTTTTCATTTGCAGATACCGCTACTATTTAAAAATGGCCATCTATTCCATTTCACTAGCAAGTGATGATGACCTAAGTCGATGGAGAATAGATCAAAAACAAGATCTCTTTAAAGTATTACTTTTCAATGCTGAAGAAAGTGAAGAGGGGATCGAAAATGCGCTTCGAAGAGCGACTCTTTCCACTGCTCAAAATCTCATGAAAGAGAAGGCCTCCCCTGCAGCACTCCAGTATTTTTACGGTCAGCGCGGAGTGCTCGATGTATCTCCTTTTTAAGTGTAGGTTTTATGCCGGCCCTCCTTGGAGAACGGGGGCCTTAGATCGGTTTTTGATGCGTCTTATTTCCTTGTTAAGGCCGTCAACTAATTTAAGATATCCTTTATCGGAACGTAGAAGTTGTCGAACTTCTTCTTCCACTTTTTGATAGTCGAGCAAAGCCTTTTCGTAATTCTCTTTATAGGGAATTGCATCTAATGCCCGTTTACAATGTTCATAGGCAATAAGAGCGTCTTGCATCTCTTTTGCCCGTTGCGCGCTTTGGTCAAGACTTTCTTCTGGAGCTGGGTATTTTAATTCTTCAAATTTTTGAAGCAAAGCATCGTGCTCATTAACCAGATCGTTATGTTCCTTTACAATAGTTTGAAAAACTTTATATGTGTGTTTTAATTGCTCTTTTGTCTTTTCCAATGCTTTAATCGCCGCTTTCTCATTATCATTAAGAATAGTCGGTGGTTTTTGGGTGGCGGGAGCAGCTTTTGCTTGTATTTTCACTTCTTCAAGGCTTTCAATATCGGTAAAGAATATTTCTATGACTATCTGAATGAGTGCATTGCTTAACGCTTCAACATTTCCAATGTGTTGCTTTGCGTCGTCATGCACAAGATGAAGGTTTGGGTGTAAAGGAAATAAAAGTGTTTGCAAGGTGCTCTTTGCTCTGCGCAAGGTTTGTTCTGCTACAGCGGTCCTTGCGATCAATATATTGGTTTGAGAGGCTGTTTTAGGCGTTAGAAGCTTTGCCAAGAAGTTTGGCTTTTTTGCTGTACTATTTGGCGGAGGTGGCGGAGGTGGCGTATGTGTATTTCCTGCAGCCGGAGAAGATTTCACGGGAGTGGGTGCGTGTGAGGTTTGTGCGTGCCTTGCTAGACTTAGAGCTTTGCCAGCCTCTACAAAAGCATCGTACGCTGTCAATATCTCGTCTTTCCATAGATGAAGGCTATTTATAGTGGCTAGTTTAATCTGCTTAGCCCTTTCCCATTTTGGGTCTTTCAGATTGCTTCTTTCTTCCTTGCTTAAGTGTTGATAGTTACCATTTGATAGTACATCATCGACAAAATAAGGATGGTGATAGGAAAAAGGATCTGGAAGGGAGGCTCCCACAGGAGGTACATAGTTGAAAGAACTAGAAAAAATGATACTTGTAGAATCAACTTCTGCGATAGAGGCTTCACGGGGATGTTGCAAGGGAGTGGAAGGTTCTGCTGCTTGCTGACGGAGTGCTTCTGTAAAAGGGGTACTTGGGGGCAAAAGTCTTGTGTCACCTTCTGGAAGAGGACGAGCATGTATGATAAAGGAAGCCTCTTCTTTAGGAGTAGCTTGTCCAGAACCTTTTGAAGGGCTCTCTTTCGGTAGTTGAGCGCCTAAAATGGGGGTTGCGCCCACTTTTGCTGAAGATAAGACCTTGTCTTGTTCTATTGCTAAATCTTTTCTCTCTTCAGTTTGTGCTTGAACTTGATACCCGTTTAATCTTTCTTGGATGTTTTGGATATAGCGCTTGATATAAGGAGATTTTGTATTTTGTTTCAAAGCGTTTAACTGTTGTAATAACGCATTAAACTTATCTTGAGTGGCTGTTTGATTGAAATTGACAATCGCAACTATTTGCACTTTACAAGTTTCAAAATTTTCGTAGTCTGATTTGATTGTTCTTTGAAAGATACTGCGATTTGGCAAGACAGAAACTTTGATAATGTAAATAATGTTTTTAATGTGAAAAATAGCAATTTTTAAACGATTAGCAGCAATTTTTTTAAAATCTTTTTCCGTTAATAGGGTGTGAGAACCAAGAGATCCTCTCCCATTTTGAAGAATATTATGTGGAATAGAAGATCCAACAGGTGAATCCATACCGCTTTGAGAGCTACTTGGAACAAATGCCATAACAGATGACCTTAAAATTTTTAGTTAACGAGCAAATACGATTATATAACTATAACGTATTTATGTCTAAGCATAGCAAAATTTTTAAAATCACTTGTTTATAAATGATCACACACCGATATATGATTTTCAGGCGCGCAGAGTGAGGCATGGAAAATGATATCGAGCCGATTACCCAATACTTACCCTTGACAACAAGAGCAAGAGCCGTTTTCCACGTTCATCCCGTTCCAGGTCTCTGTTCCTGAAGATTTATCTGAAAACCCATTGTATTTAGAAGCGGTATAGTACAAGCTGAATTTCCTTTGTCCTTAATTGTTAAAGATACTACAGTGACATTTTAAGAATGAGGTATAGTTATGTTTAGATGTTCCGATTTTTCTCGCGAGGACCCCTTTTTGTCGATAGCAGATTTCTGCCATCAGCTACCGCTTTTAGACACCAAGGAAACGACCCGCTATGTACATGCTGCGCTCCAATTCTTCACAGACATGGCTTATTTTGACACAAAAGTCGACTTACCTCAAGGGTTCCAAGAACGGTTTTCTAAGATTGACCTCCCAACTCTCCTCGGAGTCCAAGGACTATCCAGAGCAGATAAAACAAGACTCGTAGACAATATTAAAATGGTCGTCGGAGATAAATTCTCTACAAAAGACATTTCTTTTTCTCAATACCCTGAAGAGCCACCTGCAATTCAAGAAGCTTTTACAGAGCCCTCCTCCAGATTCGAATCTGCCAATCCCATTAAGTCGACAAATCGTTTTGCTGACCGTGTTGCTGTCTTAGGCAAATCAGAGCAAGACCACCTCTATTGTACAATCGAACACTTTTTCATCCAAGCAGCCACGCAAAACAAAACGTTTACGGACGAAGAAGAAGTGCTTACCCGCTTTGCCAAAAAAGCCATTCCTTTCCTCGTCTCTTTTGTTCCAAACAGAGATTCTTCTACCTTAAGCAAGCATCGTCTTATCGCTGCCATCCAAAGCGTGACAAGGTGCCGCTTTGCTTCCCTTTCGCAGCTAGATAGAGTCTATCCTGTCCAAATGGTCTATAGAGCCACTGTGCAAACACCCCAAAATCGCTTTTTATGTTGGCTGCGAGACTCTCCTAAACCTGAGCTTGAAATTGCCGATCCTTTTTCAGCTGACGATCTTGCAAAAGGGTATCAACCTTATGTTCCAGTCGAACTCGATGGGATGAATCCGCTTCTTGCACGCACCTTAGAATGGTTTCAATATAGCTCAAAGGAGCTGGATATCAATGACTCTTTACATCGCGTCTCCTCTGCTGTTGAATTGCTCTCTTTTGCCAAAAGATGGAAACTCAAACCTCTTGAAAAGGCGATAGCTGGCTGGCTGGGAAAACATGCAAAATCTCATCCTGCGCAATTAGTCGAGGCCATCGCCCCTTTGCTTATACAGGAGGAATCTTATCAAGCAATCAGAAAAGCTGCCTTAGATGAAAACTTTGCTCCTTTTGAGTTTTATAAATTCCCCTTCCCCATGCAAGAAGATGTGATCATTGCCCTTCTTAAGCTAAACACTGAAGCTTCCAACTCTTGCAACTTAGGGCTGACATATATCAGTAGTAATAGAGCATTATCTGGATTTTTTCCCTTTGCCTCTGATGCGCACAAAAATGAGATTAATGCCATTTTTCTGAAACGTTGTCAAAAGCTTCTCAATCAACATTTTGCCTCCCATGAAGCAGAAGAAGAAGAGTTAAAAGCAGCCAAAGCGCGACGACGCACATTCTTACAAGAGATCAGTATCTCAATTTTTGAAGGCACATCGCTTGATTTAGGTGTGCAGCTAGGACTTTTGGACAGTTCCGATATCAATCCATTATTAGTTGAACTTGATGGCAAGCAGGGAACTGTTGGTTCCTTCTTCCGTGAAACCGGTCACCTTGAGGAGATCGAAAAGCTCATCCAAGATAAACGCCTTAAAGCCAAATCCAATTGGAAGCTCTTAGGACCGTGTTGGACAGCCTTTGGAGGCGTATCAGCAGAGATATATCCAAAAGAGCGTGTCGAGTACCAACTCCTAAATAGTTTACTCGTTAAATTTTTAGAGGCAATAGAGGTGACATTTGATCGACTTGCCTTTTTATCTTCAAGGATCGTGACACCTACCCTCTTTTTAGACCCCATCCCCCATTTCTGGGGGGTGCTCGGGGAAACCAGGCGCTGGCTCTATCTCTTCATCACCCTCAAGATTAGCCCAACACAAAAAAAAGAA
>JABDAE010000080.1 GCA_013289325.1 Chlamydiota bacterium | reverse complement strand
GACATCGATTGACATTGATTGACATAGATGATACAATATGACATATGAAAAAACGCAAAAAAATCAATACTGTTCTTCCGTTAGCTATTGAACTTTTGCAAAAAGGCCATTTTGTTATTAGCGAGCATGCTCTTTTGAGACAGCAAGAGCGACAACTTTCTCTAGGAGACATAAGAAATATCTTATTTACAGGATATCATGAAAAGAAAAAAGATGAGTACAATGATCAATATAAGGACTGGAACTATGCGGTATGTGGGCAAACATTAGACCGTGAAAAGGCGCGTATTTGTTTAGCATTTGACCACACAAAACTTTTAATTATTATTACTGTAATAAGATTGGAGAAATCACAATGAAAGATTTTATATATAATGGCTTAGGGTTTCCTATCCATTTAAAAGGAATAAAAACACGAGAATTTCGTGGGGAGATTTTACCTGACATTAATCATCGAAAACTTGAAGATGCTGCTTTTAAATTGCTTTTATGGAACCCTTTTCATTTTTCTGGTGCTCATTTAACCTTTGTTAGAGGATATATGGGATTATCTCAAAAGGCATTCGCAACGGCTTTGGGACTTAGTACTCACGCTACTATTTCCGGTTGGGAAAAAAAAAAAGATGAAGCCACTGGCATGCCTGGTACCGCTGAGCTTGTAATTCGATTATTGATGGCGGATTTTATTAAAGAAAATGATTTTGCATCGCATTTTAAAGAATTTTTAGATATCGAGAGTGAACCACAAGATCTTGAGCTATTGATGTCTTAAAAATAGAAATACACTTTGGTCACTGCCTTGACCAGCGGCGGCAGCCGCTTTCAGTGCAGCAGCCCCGCATGAAACGGAGCGAAGCGACGTGGAATGTGGGGTAGAAGCGAAATAAAATTAGAGCTGCGGTAGCAGCGATAGAAAAGATATGGGCAATAGGATGGAGGCACGGGCACAGGCAGAGGCAAGGGATTTTAGTTTCGAAAGAGGTCATTATCCTAAATCCGGCAGTTGGAGACGGCAACTTAACGCAATCTATTGAACCAGAATCATTTGCAGTGGGGCGGTCCAACACCCTTTGGGAATGTCCCGCCCCACTGCAAAGTGATTCTAATTCAAGATCTTCATGCCAATTTAGCATCTCGAACTGCCGTTTCTAGGATTATACCAAAAGCATTTCAAAATTTGGTTTTTTGGGATAAAATTATGATTTGACATATTGTGGACAAGGCTGTTATGAGTTTAGAGAACTCTAAAAAAAGGAGAGAGAGATGAGATTTTCAAACATTGGGATGCTTTTGTTGGCCATTTATTTAATTTTGGTTGGAGTTATCAGTATCGCAGCTGTTGCAATCCCCTCGATTGTAATGGGCGTCTTGGCGTTAATTGCAGGGATCTTTATTCTCATTGGAAGATAGACCTTTATGCCGAAACAGCCTCAAAACCATGAGGTTTTGAGACTGTTTTGGTCTATTGTAAAGCGGCTTTACACTTATCTTCTACACCCTATCTTCTATGGATATGAAACCGTCTGTACACAAAACCCCTCCAAAGTTAGATTTTTGGCAAGAAAATCTAACCACTCTATTGGAACACTTCAAATCAACTGCAGCCGGATTGACGAGCAGCGAGGCAAAAGAGCGTTTGGTGCTCTATGGCCCTAATGTATTTCATCCTCAGCGAAAAAATGTATTGCTTTTGCAGTTTTTAGCAAAGTTTAGCAATCCTCTCGTTATCATCCTTTTAGTAGCTAGCGTCATATCAGCACTTACAGGCGATGTGGCAAGCTTTACCATTATTTCACTTATTGTCTTGATGAGCGTGACGCTTGATTTTATTCAGGAATTTAGGGCCGGTAAAGAGGCGGAAAAATTGCGCCAATCGGTCAGCGTACATGTGCAGGCGTTGCGAGATGGAAAATCACGAGATGGAAAATCAATAGAGATCCCGCTTTCTGCGCTAGTTCCAGGCGATGTCGTAATGCTTGCTGCCGGTGACTTGGTTCCTGGCGATGGGCGCATATTGGACGCAAAAGATTTTTTTGTGAACCAAGCCCTTTTAACTGGAGAGCCGTACCCTGTTGAGAAAAAACCTGCTGAATTACCAGATGTCGCAGAAGGTTTATCGGCGTGCAATAGTGTGCTAAGGGGGACTTCTGTAATCAGCGGAACTGCAAGCGTGTTGATTTGTCATACAGGCGCAAATACAGTACTTGGCGATATTGCAGACAGCCTAATGGCAAAAGCTCCTAGGACAGCATTTGAACAAGGGACGCGCAGCTTTGGGTTGCTTATTATGCGCCTTACAGTTTTCCTTGTGCTGTTTGTGCTTTTAGTCAATGCCTTCTTCCATAGGCCCTGGCTTGAATCTTTTATCTTTGCCGTTGCACTTGCTGTTGGACTAACACCTGAGCTGCTCCCTATGATTATGTCGGTAACTCTTGCTAAGGGCGCCAAGCGGATGGCGGAAAAAAGAGTCATTGTCAAGCAGCTTGCATCGATACAAAATCTTGGAAGTATGCAAGTGCTTTGTACGGATAAGACCGGAACGCTTACTGAAGCGCATATCCATTTGGAGCGCCACATTGACGGATTTGGACGCGACAGCAAAAGAGTGTTAGAGCTTGCCTTTTTGAATAGCTACTTTGAAACCGGTTTGAAAAGTCCTTTGGATGATGCGATTTTAGAGCATAAAGAAATCGATGTCACCAGTTGGCGTAAAATTGATGAGGTGCCTTTTGATTTTGAACGTCGCAGGGTTTCGGTGTTAGTTGATAATGGACAAATGAGAATGCTTGTGGTCAAGGGTGCACCTGAAGATATTTTGCGCCTTTGTACAAGTTATGAAGGGGATAGCGATACTGACTTGCACCCTTTAGATGATGCCGCAATGGCCCGCCTCAACGCCCTATTTGACTCCTTAGGGAAGGAAGGATTTCGAGTGCTCGGCATTGCAAAGCGTAAAGTCGATGGCGGTTATCCTCATGCTGTAGTCGGCGATGAGACAAAACTTAGCTTTGCAGGATTTGCCGCATTTTTTGATCCCCCTAAAAAAAGTGCTAAGAAGGCATTAACAGATCTTGCAGCTGCCGGGGTCTTAGTCAAAATCGTGACCGGTGATAATGAACTTGTAACAGAACATGTTTGCAGCCAATTGGGGTTGCAGATTACAGGAATTTTAACAGGAGCAGATATCCTGAAAATGGACGATCAGGCTTTGGTTGCACAGGTAGAAAATGTCAACCTCTTTTGCCGTGTTACGCCGGCCCAGAAAAACCGGATTATACTCGCTTTAAAAAAACGCGGAGTTACTGTAGGCTATTTGGGAGATGGAATTAATGATGCCCCATCGCTTCATTCGGCAGATATCGGGATTTCCGTAGATAGCGCCGTTGACGTTGCTAAAGATGCCGCGGAAATGATTCTTTTAGAGCAAGATTTAGGTGTCATCTTAAGCGGGGTCATTGAGGGGCGCCGCACTTTTGGCAATATCATGAAGTACATCATGATGGGGACAAGCTCTAATTTTGGCAATATGTTCAGCATGGCGGGCGGCGCATTGTTTCTACCCTTTCTTCCCATGCTTCCCACGCAAATTTTACTTAACAATATGCTTTATGACATATCCGAAATCCCTATCCCATTGGACAATGTCGATGAAGAATACCTTGTGCGCCCAAGACAGTGGGACATGCATTTTGTGCGCAAGTTTATGCTGATCGTGGGCCCCATCAGTTCCATTTTTGATTTTCTCACATTTTTTGTGATGATAAAAGTGTTTCAAGCGAGTGAATCTCTTTTTCATACCGGCTGGTTCATCGAGTCCTTGGCTACTCAAGTGCTCGTCATCTTTATCATCCGCACGCGTAATAACCCTTTAAAGAGCCGCCCCAATCTTTGGCTTACGATCTGCTCTTTGTCGGTCGTAGCATCAGCCATTTTGCTCCCCTTTACTCCATTAGGGCTCTACCTTGGATTCGTTGCTCCTCCATTGTTATTTTTCCTTATTCTGGCATGCATGGTGCTTGTATACCTATTAATAGTGGAAGCGGTAAAACAATGGTTTTACCGCTATTATATCTATGATGAAAAAACAAACTAGGATTTCATGGTGGCGATAGCAGAGAAAAAAGATGGGGGTGGGATAGAGGGGTATATTGCCATTTTAGCGGTCATTAGCATAGTTGTGCATATAGTCCTTCGATATTTTACTCTTGATTTTCAAGCCTATTCCCTTTATCCCCTGTATGTGACTCTTGCGATAGGGGGAGGCTTTCTCGTCTTAGATCTTGCATACAAGTTGCTGCGTTTTCAATTTGGCGCAGATTTGCTGGCTGGTATGTCGATTGTGACGGCTGTTTTGCTTGGAGAGTATTTAGCAGGCTCATTAGTTGTGCTCATGTTATCAGGCGGAAAAACACTAGAAACTTACGCCATTAAGACAGCATCAAAAATGCTTGAAGTGCTTGCCAAGAGGGCACCTAGCATCGCGCATCGCAAGACTTGCGACTTGATCGAAGAGATTGCAGTCGATGAGATTATGATCGGCGATGCCATCGTCATCTTTCCCCACGAAATTTGCCCAGTCGATGGGGAGGTTATTGCTGGAAATGGGGTGATGGATGAGTCGTACTTAACGGGCGAGCCCTTTCTCATCTCAAAAGCCCCAGGTTCTTCCGTTCTTTCCGGTTCCATCAACGGAGAGGCCTCCATTACGATTAAGGCGAGTAAATTAGCAGAAGATTCTCGCTATGCTAAGATCATGCAGGTGATGTCTGAATCGGAGCAAAAGAGACCGCACTTAAGACGCCTTGCCGATCAATTAGGTGCATGGTATACGCCGATTGCCATGGGGGTTGCCATTTTTGCTTGGATGATGAGTGGCGATCCCATCCGCTTTTTGGCAGTGCTCGTGATTGCAACGCCATGTCCACTTCTGATCGCAATCCCCGTTGCGATCATTGGATCTATTTCCCTATGTGCAAGGCGAGGTATTTTAATCAAAAATCCAATTGTGCTTGAACAAATAGATCGATGTCAAACGATGATTTTTGATAAGACAGGGACGCTTACCTACGGCAAACCGACCCTTACAGATCAAACTGTTTATCAGAAATTCAATCCCATGGAAATTTTAAAATTAGTCGCTAGCATGGAAAGGTATTCTAAGCACCCTTTGGCAAGCGCTGTCCTTGAAAAAGCTAAAGAAGAAAACATCGAATTAATCGATGCCAAACACATAAGTGAGCCTAAAGGGGCTGGACTAAAAGGCATTGTCGATGGACATGAAGTAGTGATCACTAGCCGCAAAGAGCTTATTAAATTAGGTTTAAGAAGTGATGTGGAGAGGCTTCCAAATGGAGCAGGTCTTGAATGTGTGATTTTAATCGATCAAAAGTTAGCCGCCCATTATCGCTTTAGAGACTCTCCTCGAGCTGACAGCCAACCGTTCGTGCAGCATTTACTGCCAAGGCACGGGATCACAAAAGTCATGATTATCTCAGGAGATCGGGAGGAAGAGGTGAAGTATTTGGCAGGTTCTGTCGGGATAACGGATGTGTATGCAGGCAAAAGCCCGGAGGAAAAAGTCGAGATAGTGGCAAGAGAGACCAAAGCTGCAAAGACAGCGTACCTTGGTGACGGCATTAACGATGCGCCAGCACTTCTTGCCGCAACTGTCGGCATTGCATTTGGGCGCAATAGCGACATTACAGCTGAGGCTGCAGGGATTGTGATTATGGATAGCACGTTAGAAAAGGTCGATGAGTTTTTTCATATCAGTGAGAGAATGAGAAAAGTCGCCATGCAAAGCGCACTTGGTGGGATGGCTCTTTCAATTCTTGGCATGGGCGTTGCAGCTTTTGGGTACCTTCCTCCGGTCGCAGGAGCGATAAGTCAAGAGGTGATCGATATCATCGCGATTGTCAATGCATTAAGAACACTCCGCAAGCCCGCCGTGATGAGCGATATACCAAAACAAAAGTAGACTCTTTTCTAAGAGTTGAGTTATGTTTGGCAATAAAAAATAAAACAAATGCGCCTCTCTTCCATGAAACCAGCTAATCCACATATTCTGACGATAAATGGTGGTTCGTCGAGCATTAAATTTGCAGTGTTCGAAGTTGCTGACTCGCTTAATCGGATTTTGGGAGGCAGTATTGAACAAATTGGATTGCCAAATACTACCTTGCATGTGAAAGGGGTAAGCCAGGGGGACAACTTTTCAGGGCCCGTGGAGGCTAAGAACCATACATTGGCGGTGGGTATCCTGATGGACTGGGTCGTAGAACGCTTTCGAAAAGATGGATTGGCAGCTGTCGGACATCGCGTGGTGCATGGCGGACCGAAATATCACAAGCCAGAGCGAATTACTGTGGAAATGATGGAAGAGTTGCGCCATCTTCAGTCTTTCGATCCTGAGCATCTACCGGAAGAAATTCTTTTAATCGAGGCGTTTCATCGCAGGTTTCCTGACTTGCCCCAAGTGGCGTGTTTTGATACAGCTTTTCATCATGACCTGCCGCGCGTCGCTAAGTTATTACCGATTCCGCGTCGCTACGAAGCACTTGGAGTGCGGCGATACGGGTTTCATGGATTGTCATATGAGTTTTTAATGGGAGAATTGGCCCGCTTGGACGGATCAAAAGCTGCACAAGAAGCTGCACAAGGACGAGTCATCCTCGCCCATCTAGGCAATGGGGCAAGCCTTGCGGCGGTGCGACATGGCAAATCCCAAGACACAAGTATGAGTTTCACCCCGGCAGCAGGGGTGCCAATGGGAACCCGCTCAGGAGATCTTGATCCAGGACTTGCTTGGTATTTAGAGCGCATAGATGGTGTCGATGCAAAACGATTCAATGAGATGGTCAATTTTAAGTCTGGTCTGCTCGGAATATCTGAAATTAGTTCTGACATGCGTGAATTGCTAGGTCGTGAGACTCAGGATGTAAGAGCAGCCGATGCGGTTGCGCTGTTTTGTTATCAAGTTAAGAAATGGATCGGGGCGCTTGCTGCGACGCTCGGCGGACTAGATACGCTGGTATTTGCCGGCGGCATCGGAGAGAATGCCCCCACAGTTCGTTCCCGGATTTGTGAGGGACTCGGATTCCTTGGAATAAAGCTTGATGAAAAACAAAACGCCACAAATGAAGGCTTGATCTCCACGAATGAAAGCCAAGTTGCAGTTCGAGTCATTCATACGGACGAAGAAATTATGATAGCCAAGACTGTTTGTCGCATTCTTGGACTTGCCTAAAAAGGAGAAAACAATGAACTCAAAATTTCTTTCTCCAGAACTACTTCAAAAGATGAATGCCTATTGGCGAGCCGCAAACTATCTATCGGTTGGTCAGATTTATCTATATGATAATCCCCTGTTAAAAGAGCCGCTGAAATTATCCCACGTGAAGCCTTTAGTGGTAGGACACTGGGGCACAACGCCTGGCCAAAACTTTATTTATGTACACCTCAACCGGGTGATCAAAAAGTATGACTTAAATATGTTCTATATCGCAGGTCCCGGGCACGGCGGTCCTGCACTCGTCGGCAATGTCTACCTCGAAGGCACCTATACCGAGATTTATCCAGACATCACGCAGGACGAAGCCGGGCTAAAAAAACTGTTCAAACAATTTTCGTTTCCAGGAGGGATTTCCAGCCATGTTGCGCCGACAACTCCTGGCTCGATTCATGAAGGGGGCGAGCTTGGTTATTCACTCAGCCACGCATTCGGTGCCGCGTTTGATAATCCCGATCTGATTGTGGCTTGTATCATCGGCGACGGTGAAGCAGAAACTGCCTCTTTGGCGACCGCATGGCAGTCCAATAAATTTCTCAACCCAATTAGCGATGGCGCCGTGCTGCCAATTTTGCACCTTAATGGGTATAAGATCAGCAATCCAACTGTTTTGGCTCGAATTGAACCTGAGGAATTGGAGCAATTCTTTAGAGGCTGCGGATGGACCCCTTATTTTGTCGAAGGCGATGACCCGGAAAAGATGCACCAACTCATGGCCTCTACCTTGGAAAAAGCGATTGAAGATATCCGGCAAATCCAAGGTAATGCACGGAGCAGGAATGACACCACTCGAGGGCGATGGCCTATGATCGTTCTCAAATCACCAAAGGGTTGGACGGGACCGAAAGTGATCGACGGTTTGCAAATCGAAGACACCTTCCGAGCACACCAGGTGCCGCTTATAGTGGATGCTGAGCATCCAGGTCACGTCGCGCTACTTGAAGAATGGATGAAAAGCTACAAGCCCGAGGAGCTGTTCGATGAAAATGGGCGTTTGCGAGCGGAATTGGCCGAACTTGCACCCAATGGGGAGCAACGCATGGGGGCAAATCCCCACGCCAATGGTGGAATTTTGTTGCGCGATTTGAAAATGCCAGACTTCCACGATCACGCAGTGAAGGTGTCATCGCCGGGCGTTGTTGTTAGCCAAGACACAATCGTGCTGGGAAAGTTCCTTCGCGACGTGGCCAAGCTGAACCAGGATAAGCGCAATTTCCGCATCTTTGGTCCTGATGAGACACTCTCAAATCTCTTAGGGGCTGTTTTTGAAGTCACCAACCGGCAGTGGGACGCAAGGGTTGTAAAAAATGATGAGTTTCTTGCGGCAAGCGGTGGCGTTGTGGATTCGATGCTCAGTGAAAACCAGTGCGAGGGTTGGTTGGAAGGGTATCTATTGACCGGACGGCATGGGATTTTCAACAGCTATGAGGCATTCATTCGTATCGTCGATTCCATGTTTAGTCAACACGCAAAGTGGCTGAAGGTATGTTTGGAGCTACCCTGGCGTCGGAAAATTTCATCCTTAAACTACCTGCTTACTTCTCACGTTTGGCAGCAAGACCACAACGGCTTTACCCACCAAGATCCAGGGTTTATTGACCATGTGATTAATAAAAAAGCCGATATCGTGCGCGTTTACCTGCCTCCGGATGCTAACTGTCTATTGTCGGTGTTTGATCACTGTTTGCGCAGCCGCAATTACGTCAATGTGGTTGTTGCAGGTAAACACCCCCTCCCGCAATGGCTGAACATGGATGCAGCAGTTGTGCATTGCACGGAAGGTATCGGCATTTGGCAATGGGCCAGCAACGATCAGGACGATGAGCCAGACATTGTAATGGGCTGCTCAGGAGATATTCCAACGCTTGAAACATTGGCAGCTGTTTCTATCCTTCGAAAAGCACTGCCAAATTTGAAAATTCGCGTCGTTAATGTCGTCGATTTGATGAAGATGCAGCCTAAGAGCGACCATCCTCATGGACTAAGCGATGTGGATTATGATTCACTCTTTACAAAAGACAAACACATCATCTTTAACTTTCACGGTTATCCCTGGCTAATCCATCGGCTGACCTATCGCAGAACAAACCAAAATCTACACGTTCGGGGATACAAGGAAGAGGGGACGATCACGACACCCTTTGACATACGGGTGCAAAACGATATTGACCGATTTCACCTGGTGCAAGATGTGGTTGATCGGCTGACCTATCTAGGATCTAAAGGTGCCTATCTAAAGCAAGTGATGCAAGACAAGCTCATCGAACACAAACATTACATTGAAAAACATGGTCAAGACATGCCGGAAATCCGAAACTGGAAATGGGGTGATCCAATTTAACCTAAAAGCGGCAGTTCGAGATGCTAAATTCTCCCATTTCGTTGAGTAACCAGCGGTAAGATATAAAAAAGTTATTGTAATGCATATTGGCTAATTTCAAAAAATCGAAGCTCTTATCAGCCATATTCTGGTTTTGATTAAAGCACCAAAGCGCTGAACGCATGCTATAAAGCATACACATCATTTCCAGATGGGTTTTGTGTTGTGAAGTGGCCAGGCCAAAATAGCTAGTAAGGGCTATTTCTTTTTCTTCACGATCAAATTGGTTTTGAACACAAAGTGAAGCCAAATCGTAAAAGGGATCGCTCCAATGCGCATATTCCCAATCGATAAGGTAAAGTTTTTCCCCGTCATAGATAAAATTTGTGGGAAAGAGATCTTGATGACATAGCACTTTTGGTTGTGAAGGTAAAGATAGCTTAATCTTTTGAACAATATTAATGACTTCATCCATATCTTGTGGCAAGGCGACAGATAGCTGATGCGCTTTTTCTAAATACTTTTGAATGATCTCAAACGGGTAATCGATCTCTTCTTCAAGAGAACTAGTGTGCTTGTGGTATTTTTTCATTAAGTTTATCATATTCGCAATCGAACTCTCTTTTTCATAGAGCCATTTTCCGCGCACCTTTCCATAATGGGTGCCAGAGATAAATGAGGAAATTAAATTTCCATTAACGCAATCAAAGTAGATCAGTTCAGGAGTGATTTTATCTTCTTTAAGGCGCTGATAAATCGCATACTCTTTGACTCTATCAATTCCCAAACTCGAAGAAAAATTTTCACCACCTAACCTTACGAAAAATTCTCCAAGGCTTGATGAAACACGATAATTATAATTGGATAACCCTTTCATCAAAGTCATTTCCCAAGTCTTTGATTCGTTTATTTCTTGGGTAAAGAGGTGATCTTGAATTAGCTTGGCTGCTAAATTATATTTTTCATCTTGCTCAGGAGGTTTTTCTGCCTTTCCTGCAAGTGGGAATTTAAGGCATAGCGCGAAAACGAAGATACTCATGATTAAGCGGCAAAGAGGTATATTCATATTGACAAACCCGATTTAAACTTGTAATATTTTCATTCATCATTTACTTTTTATTCTTTCTAAATCAAGAAAAAAACAAAAGGAGTTATTAAAAATGAGTGCAACATCTGTTTTTGGGGCTTCTCAAGTTTGTCCTATTGACCCTCTTGCAAAAGAGGTGTTAAGCGTGATTAAGACGATTAGCTCGATTGAAGAACTCCCCGTTGCGCATCCTCAAGGGACTGTTTTATTAACAGACCTCGATGACGTCGCGATACATACAGCCTATGATCTTGGATCAAGGGGGTGGAAGAATTACATATATAAAGCTACCGATAAATGTTGGCCCGGCATTTTAAGTATATATCTAGCGCGCATTCTTCCTCATATACTTGTAGAAAGTAAAATAAATGAGGTGGTCGCAACACTTAAAGAAAACGGTCATCCAACTGCTGGCCTTACCGCTAAAAAACGCAACCAATGGTATTCGACAGAGCACCTTAACGTTGACCAAATTACAATTGCACAACTAAAAAGGGCAGGATTTAAAATAGATGATGGATTAATTAATGTTTATCCAGGACTAAATAGTGCTGAATATTATGGCGGCGTATTTTTTTGTCCTTATGATCTAAAAGGGGATTATTTGATTGATCTTTTAGAAAAAGTTTCACCCTCTAATCGGCCTAAAAAAGTGCTCTTTATTGATGATCGATCAGGGCAGGTAAAGTCAGTTGCAGCTGCCTTGCAAAAACTTGGCATTGATCATGAATGTTATCACTATAAAGCTGTAGAGGAAAAAGAAAAGCGATTTTCTCCAGTGATTGCAAATATTCAACTTCTTTATTTATTGATGTCAGAAGGTAAAGAAATTCCTTCTGATGAAGAAGCTTTCATAATTGCGCAAAAAGATACGACACGCGATGAGACTTACTATCTTAATGCAGCTTTAGAAAAAGCTGAAGAATTAGAAAAAGCAGGAAAATTAAATGAAAAGCAAGAGCTAAAAGAGGAAAAGCTTCCAGCTACTAGCGTTCGTGTTTAGTCTAGGGATGTTTATAAGTAATTCCTGTTGTATCTTTTTTTGGAATTGGAAGCTTACACCTAATTGGCAGTGGAAACAACATGATCAAACAACTTGAAGCTAAAGGGTGGACGATTGAGCGCGTGACAGGCATATAATAGACTTCTTTCGAAACTCCATTTGGTCGCTAAAATTGTGCTTTTTGGCATCTTTGCTGCAAAATTTTTCAACCAGGTGTATGCACATGCTTTCAAAATTTTGCAGCAAATCTGCACAAAAATCCCAAATTTTATCAACCAAAGCGAGTTTCGAAAGAAGTCTAATCTTCTCTTACGATCTTATTTGTAAAGGAAAACGACTGATTGCATAGAGTGGGTAATTAATCAAATTCCCATCATGAGCAAAATTGCGTAAAGAGGCTCTTGATAGAACGGGGGGGGGAAATTCTTCACGAGAAAATTTTTCGTTGTAGACAAGCAAACTTTTTTTTTGCTTAGAATTTCCTGACTTTACTTCTAGTGGATAAATGTTTTGCCCTTTTGAAACTACAAAATCAACTTCTGCAGTCCCTTCACTCGTCCAGTAGTAAAGTTCCTCGAAGTGTTTATCATGCAACTCTGTTGCGACAAAATTTTCTGTAAGGGCTCCTTTAAATTCTTGGAATAAAGCATCTTTCTCAAGAACGATACGAGGATCTAGTTTGCTCATTACGCCGAGCAACCCAACATCAAGGAGAAAAAGCTTAAAAGCTTGTTTATCTGAATAAGCACTTAATGGAAGTTTCGGAGTCGATATGTGGTTGGACTTAATGATCAATCCTGCATTTTTCAACCATTGAATAGAAGTTTCAAATTCCCTTGCCCGCGCACTTTTACTGATTGCAGAAAAGATAAATTTTTTATTTTCTTTTGCCAGCTGATTGGGAATGCACTCCCATAGTGCCATTATCTTCATGACCTGATCTTTGGGAGCGTGTTTAGCAAAATCTAAAACATAAGCATCCAGGATCTCTTTTTGAATGCTTCTTACAAGCTCTAAATTTTCTGTTTTAAGGTAGGTAGCCACAGCTTCTGGCATTCCCCCTATGATGAAATAGTATTTGAGGAGAGAAATCAATTTATCGTGGAATATCTCGGGGACGGCTTTTGGAGTTGTCACTTCTTTTAGCATTAAGACAAGCTGACTTTCTCCAAGCGCTTGCAAAAATTCAAAGAAATTCATAGGAGCAAGATCTAAAAAATTGACTTTACCTACAGGAAAACCCTTGGTCAATTTGACTCCAAGTAAAGAACCAGCAGCTGCGATTTGATAATCGTTGTTCTTTTCACAAAAGTACTTTAGCGACGCAAGCGCCTCTTCACACTCTTGAATTTCATCAAAGATAATTAATGTCGAACCCGGTTGAATCACCCTCTTAAAGTAGATGTTAAATTCTTTGATAATCCGCTCAGGGTCTAGATTTTCCTTAAAAAAACTTGCATAGTGTGGTTCCTCATCAAAATTGAGGTAGATATAATCTGTATATTCCCGTTTAGCAAATTCTCTTAGGATGTAAGTTTTTCCTACTTGGCGAGCTCCACGCACAACAAGCGGTTTTCTAAGAGGGGATTTTTTCCACTCTAAAAGCCTTCGATAAAACTCTCTTTCCATAACCTAACCATAAGGAGTTTTACTATTTTTAATCAACTGTAATGTTTGAAAAACGTGAAAATTCCACAAAATATCGTCGTGTTTTTTGTCAAAAATCACAAAATAACAACG
>JABDAE010000079.1 GCA_013289325.1 Chlamydiota bacterium | reverse complement strand
TTTTTTAGCTGGAATTACTGATGTAATTCACGCAAAACTTGACTTTAATTATAAAAATAATAAATAATTAGTGACAATAACAAGGAGTTTGTGATGACTGTTAATACTTTTTTTCATACTGTCCCTCGACACACTGTCCCTCCATTCGCATCTAGGAGCCTTCAAGCCATTTCCATTGTTCCCAAAGACACCTCAGAAAATATTTACTATCCAAAAGAGAGTGGTGAATACTTCTTTGAAGAGGCTAAATGCATCGGCGGTCCATATTTGAGTTTTAGAACCTACAATGAAGGCGCCTTGTTTTACCGCATTTGTATGACGAAAGAGGGCGGCAAACCGGGTATCTCCATTCATAGTGAAGGCACTTCTGAAATGAGTGAGTTTTTAACTCAAAACGAAATTCCAATAAAAGAATGGGGATCTGACTGTACCTATCATAAGAACCGCTTCGTCCCCTTCGCTACATACTATTACACAACCGACCAAGAGGTTTGCGCTAAACTCGCAAAAATCCTCTTAAGCAAAAATACATTTAACTTGACTCAGGCCGATCTCGAAATTATCCACGGATTCAAGCATCCTCATTTTCTCACAACTTAAGATCGAGCATAAGGCAGTCACCTCAAAAAAGCTCCTTTGTAAAGGATTGGGTTACCGGCGCTGGTAACCCAATGCTTTACCTACTCTGTGAACGCGTACCTCTATCTAGCAAAGGATCTAATCTTAAATTGCTCTAACATCTCCTCTCCTAAGGCTTCGTTGTCTTTAGTAAGATCTTTAATCATAGGCGCAATCAGTAAAAGGCTTAGGTCTTTTGCAGCAGCAGTCGCATCGGTTAATTTCAATTCTCCAGTGCTTCCTTGGACTCCGGTTATTTCTGATAGCTCCTTGTAAAATGCAGGCGTCCCTTTAGCCTCTATTGGATGACATGGCTTTGCATCCACCACATAGTGTGCATGAATGGGCGTGCCTGTTAATTTTATTGCTTCATCTTTCCAATAGGTAGGGGCGTAGGTGCCTTTACAAGAACCACCTTCAATAAGTGATTTTACTATTTCTTGACTAGGTGTGGCGGGCATGTCGCCGAATACGGCTATTTGGGTAGCGGGTGTTCCCATTTTGGCTAGTCTATTGGCATATTGTAGAGCAAGCTCCATGGCTTCTTCGCGATACCCACCTGTGGCCACTAGCCGTTCGAGAAAGCGATCAATTTCCTTGTAGAAAGCGCGTTGATCGCTTTTAGAGTCGCTGGCAAGTGTTATAAAAGGGGTGGTCTCTAAGGCTTCATCTGGTTTTGAGTTATAGCTTCGGAATGCAGCAAAAGCTAAACTTATATGTTTGGGATCCAGTCCATACTCAATGACGAGCTCAACAAACGATTCCAGTGCACGGCGGACTACCACCTTCAACATACTAATCAAGTTACCCATTGATCCCGTCGCATCAATTGCAATGAGCGTACGAGAGGGTTTTGATTGGTTTATGAGTTTCGCAGCCTTGCCGCTCTTGGATACGGCGTTAAGACGGATGAGTTTTTCTGCAATGCTATCGGCTTCTTTTGGTCGATGGATTAACTGATTCAACATCTCCATACTCGGTTTATGAAGTAAAGGGATTGCACTTTGCATCTCTTCATCTAGTTTTTTGAATTTTTCAGCAAATTTTTTAGAGCGGAGATCATCCAGATACTGATACAGCGTGCCTTTCTTGCGTTTACGCTCAATGTCAGTTGCGGTAATCCCATACTCTTTTATCAAATCATCCTCAAATAGGACCATGCTAAATGATCCTTTTTGACCTTGGCGAGCAGAGCGGCCTTGCATTTGAGTTTGATCGGCTTTGGGAACTAAACAGGTATCAAGGACATGGATACCGTTGTTATCGATCACAAGCTTATCGACTAACACGAAATCCCTGCCGCGTGATTGCTCAATTGTGGCAAGCGTAATTGTTCCTCTTTGCGTAGCCTTCACGATAGCGCCATCAGGAGATCCATCCTTCATGATGTTGGCTTCATTTTTGTAGGGTTTAAACTCCGCTGAGTTTAAAAATGCATCCAAAGCGGCTTCGTCTTTGAAGAAAATGATGACCGGTCGTAAACAATTTGCAACCCCTGAGGCACGTCGTTGCCTATCGAGCTCATTAGCTAATGCTATAAAGTAATTTGCCTTATCCAGAACCAAGACCCATTGAGAATTATCACTGCGGAAGTCTAATTGACTAGGGCCATAAACAGACGGAACGAAAGTGGTCTCTCCAACATTAAAGCCTGCCTCTTTATCACAGACGATACGGGATTGGGTTGCATCCATGTCAAGCGTTCCAGATACGCCTAAAATTGCTTTAAATCGCCCAGATTTGACAGTTTCAGCATAAGCATAAGTCCCACAGGCAAGAAGCACACCTGCTTGTTCGTCTCGTATCTTTTGTGGTATTTGTACTTCATGGCAGGCTTGAAAGTAAGCCCAGAGGGTTTTAAAGCCACGATATTCTTTTAAAGTGGTGCCATCTTGGTAGGGATACACGACGTGGTTCTCTTTGATGCGATAATCATGCAACTTTTTATTGTCAAAAGTTGATAGATCGGTCAGCATCTTTTGAATAGCATTGTCAAACAAGGGCATCAATCGCTTGTTTTTTTGCTGTAGGTCATAGTGCTTGATGAGCTCCTTATATTCATTAAAATCACGCACGAGTTGAATGCTCGGAACGGCTCCTTGTCTTTTTTTATTCCAGAGCACTTCCATAAGATCTATAATCAGCTGATTTTGAAGCAGTAGCATGGGCTGATAGAATTCTCCATAGAAATTGGTGAAGAATATGTCTACCTCATCAATTAAGAGTATTTTGGGTCTGAATTTATTTGTGCGTACTGCGTGCTTACTTTTTGAAGAAGCCAAAGATGCAGGTGTATTAATCTGAGCTTCCACGTGATCGCGTATGTCTCCTGATTCATTTAAAACGTCTTCAACTAGGGGATTGATTGTCCCATAGTGAATAAGCCCGGCTATTCCTAAAGCTTCAAAGATTTCTTTAAAACTCTCACAATCTCGGGCAGATAAGTATTCACTATAACAAGCACTATAGACTTCATAGCCAAATAAAGCGAGGATGGAGGCAAGAGCTGCATTGACCACCGATTTGCCTTCCCCAGTCTTGATTTCTGCTAAGTGATTGACCAGTTTTTGTTGGTTATTTCCCACATTAAGTAATTGGAAAATAGCTACAATTTGAGCTGCATGAGGTTTTTTAAGGCAACTTGAGGGTTTGGTGCCCTCGGGTGGATTCATATAATCATCCACATTACTTAGTGTCCAGCGTGCAAAGAATATGGCCAAAGCTTGCGCGATCTTGGACTTAGCTAAATCCGTCCATATTGGGGAACCATCCCTCTCGAATGATATTGGATTTTCCTCTAATACTTTATAGAAGTTGGCTTTAAGTGGTTCTAAGAGTGGCTTTAATTCTGCCGGTGAGTTTAACGTTTGCATGACTTTCTGATAATGCTCTAAGATGGCTTCATAAAATGTTTCAAAGCGTTTGTACTCCTGTTTTAAATGCGCTTTGATGGCAGGTGGTAAAGGTTGAACACCTAAGTCCCTTGAATTGGTCGTCAATTCTCTTAAGACGTGATCAATCCCATGTTTTCGAGTTTGCTCATTTAAACTCGCCATCCGACTACCGCGAAAACACGGATGGTTGTTTGCCACTTGCTGGCCTGTCGGATCCTCTGATTCTGTTAAACCGATACGTATGCTTTCTTTATACTCAGCTCCTAGATTTTTCTGAGCTGATATCATATTAAAAAAGTCTGTAAGTCTCTGTGATAGTGCGCTTTTAATCGGATTAGGCAGATCGTTGATCCCTTTTTGCAGGGCAATCGCATACGCCACCGCCTGCTTTAAAACCTCTTGCTGGTTTTTAGTTCGATCTGTAGCATGTTTGATGATCTCATTCGCACTTGCATCAAAACGTTGAGAAAGATCATCTGCTAAGTGATTTACTTGATCCTTAAAACGTAACAATGCAGGACTAAAGGGCTCCGTGGCACTGTCTTTAAATGTTTGCAATTCTGCATATAAAAAGGACAACTTAGTCCAGTCGCAAGGAGCTGTGATGGGGTCAGGTAAGGTTGCAAGAGCTGCATCGTAAACTGTTTCAAGATATTTTAACAGGCAATTTGATAACACCTCTACCGGTTTTTCTTTGCCAAAAAAAACCCCAAAAAGCTCGGCGCCACCCTTATCTTGTGCAATGGCGCTAATGAAGCTTAAGTCCTGTTTCAACGCGAAGAAAAATTGGGCGCGAAGGTTTGAATTTTGTTTGGCCATTAATAAAGTTTGGACTTGGAGCGTTGTAAATGCCGTTTTGATCTCAACCAAATGCTCTTGAAGACGATCTTGTAAGCCTTCGTGGTTGTACTTACGAATGAGCTGCTCTAAAGTGCCGAGCCCGTTTTGTTTTTCTTCATCCCCATAGGTGGCAAGTAGGTTGGTGATGATGGGTAACAACTCAGACCATTTCCTAGAGTTCTGAATGGCCAACATTAGATCATCAATTTTTCTAGCGTTTAAGGCCATATTAAAGGCTTGCGAAATGGCTTGTAATTCTAGCATCAAGGGTTTTAAGGATGACTCGATTTCAGGGAGATCTGGTTGCATGGCCTTGACGAGTGCCCTGTGCTCTGGATTTGCAGCTAGTTGTCGTATGAGGGTGTTGATTTCTGCAAGCCATTGTAAAGACGCACCTAGGATACTGAGTTTTTCATCTAGGTGTTTTCCTGCTTGAATTTGGCTTAAGGCTCTTACGATAGCCCCAAGATGGTCTCGGCTTAATCGTTGTAGTAGGCTCTTAACTTCGTTATAGGCGTTATCCACAAACGGTTTTGTTTTAAATAGGGTATGTAACTCCAAAAGCGTTTGCAGAGCTTGCGCGTACTCTTCTGCCTTGGGAAGTGGGTTTTGCGTTATGGCGGTTATTATCTGCTGTTTTAAAGCAATAACTTGTTTTTGTAAATGGCGGTTGAGTAATGTTAAATCAAGGTCTGGCCCTAGGTTTAGTTTTAGTAACGATTCGTTTTTAACTAGCTTTGAGAGTCTGTTTAAGTCCACTCCGGTTGAAGTTTCAGCCAGCAGGGCCGTTTGAAAGGAGGTGATCACGTTAACAGCTAGCTGTGTGATGCGCCCTTTTATGCCAGTTATTTCCTCATTGGGAAGCTTTTTCACCAAGTTCACAAGGTAACTCAATTGCTGGGTACCGGCCTCTATGGTTAAATTGTCAGACATCAGCTGCCTACCGATCTCCTCGCATTCAAATTCACCCTTACTACGCATCAAGGTGGTAAGGTCTTGCCAAAATTGCGACAGTCTAGTTGTCGACTTGCCTTGTCTATGACATGCATTATAAGTAGCAACTAGGAGTGATTCTGACCACTGAGTGCAAGGGATACTTTCGCCAAGTCGCAGTTGGGATTGTATGAGTGACTCAAGACTCTCTTTTTCTTTTATGAGCATAGCGCTGCTATTTGCAGGTTGAATCATGCCATCATCTACTAGGTTGGTAAGTGCAAGCATAGCGTTATCGGCTTCATATAGATGGTTCGGTATAGACTCATCTGCTATCAAATTGAGTACCCTATCGTGTGCAAGTTTAAACCAGAAATCTATAGCTGCCTGAGTTTGTTCCAAACAGTCATCGCGAAGGCTGCCAAGTTCAGCAACTAATAAGGCATGTTCGATGAGTGGAGTTGCTTCTCGTATACGTCCTAAGGCCTTTTTGATAAGTTTTAATTGAGGCGGCGTAAAATCTTGGCTATTTCTTAAGGTCTGCATGGTATGGGTTAAAAAGGCGACGCTATCATTGAACTGCGCTTGTATGGCTCGTTTGATGGCAACTTGAACGCTTGGTTTTAGCGTAGGAAGTTGTTCGGATGCTTCTTTGTATTCTCCTCGCTGAATATTTCGCATGATCGTTTGCACGGCTGCTGAATACTCATCTGATAATAAGGTTTTAAAGTGGGTATGGATGGTTTTAAAGCTTAAAATTTCGTCATCATCTGGTAAATCAAGATAAGTGTCTAGTTTTCTCAACAGGTGGCTTTGTGGAATTAACTTTTCAAGCTTTTCGAACTCGGCATCTGTAAAATACGCGTTCATGATGCGATCAAAGTTTGCTAAAGCATCCCTTAGCATTTGGGTCCAGCTTACCAAGGGCTTACCGCAAGCGGTGTATTCTTCTGGAGTGGCTATTTGTAGGGCTCGATACTCTTGCAAAATTTGGCCTATCAAGTCGACTGTGTCTGATGTTGCTGTTGATAAATCAAAATCAACTAAGGCGTCACGGAGCATTCTGGTCTTGTTTGCTGTATTTAGCTGTAACTGCTCATAAAGTTTCTTCTCGGCCTTGTTGGCTTGATCGGTTAGAATATTAAGTTTTCTGCACTGTTTTACATATTTGATGCATTGAGAAAACGTTTTGGTATTAAGTGGGGTGGCGGGAGAAGTCTGCATTATTTTATTTAAAGTATCGTTGATCTTGGCATTTATTGTGATGTCAAGGGCGGCTACTTTTCCACATTCAGAGGATGTGAAATAGGGGAGCATGGTTTGACGCAACAGCTCGATTTCTTTTTTTATATCAGAGTAAGCTTTTAATTCATCAGAATGGCCAATATCAAAGGGCGCTGCTTGAATAAAGGCTTTCAGTTGACTGACTCTTGACTCTATAGCCTTCAAAAGCGGCGCCTTGGCATCTTGATTTAAGTTAAACGGCTCAACCCAGGGGCAGGTGGTGAGCGAATCAAGATGATGCTGCATCTCAGCGTACTCATCTGCAGTTAAACCAACGGGCAATTTGGTGCGAAATTCCGTACTGATCTCGACGACATAGGCACATATTTGTTCTTTTGTACGTTCAAAATGGCTTGGAAAAGTAGGGTGATTGGGCAAAATTGCAAGCAGATAACGCAGTTGTTCTACAGGATCATTCAAAACGCTTATAGGCGCGTGTTGCTTAAATTGTTGCCCTATCTTATTGACCTGGCTTTGGTAGTGTTTAGCCAATGCAGAGACTAAGGCTTGTTCTCGCTTTTGTAGGCTTACTTCAACTGCAAACTTCATGTCATGTTCCAGCTGCTCTAATACCACAGGCGCCTCTAAGCAAGCCGTCAAATAGGCCATTGTTTGCTGAAGTTGACTCACGGAATCCTCTGTCAATTTAACTTCAGATGCAAGACGGATAGCTTCATTGGCAAGTTGGTGTAGTTTAAAGCGGCAATCGGTTTTAAGTTGCTTCCTAGCGCTTTGTTGTGCAGGCGTTTTTGCAACGCCTGCCATTGACTTGATGACTTCAGCACAGGTGACAAAATCATTTGAATCTAATGAAGTTTTTCCTTTAGTGGTCAGGACTTGAAAGACTTTATGTTCATAATCGTGATGTATGGTCACAGCCTTAATCTCCAGTGGGTTATTTTCTGGAGTTGTTCGCATATTTCCATCTTCACTGCGTTCGGTAGTAGCGTCGGTTACTGTTACTTTATCTTTAATGGCTTGTATATTATCTAAGAGCGCCCCGATCATCGTTGGGGTAAGTGTGGTGTTTAACGGGTCCTCTTCAAGCTCCCTTAGGTGAGTGTGTAGGTGCTGATCAGCTATGCCGATGGCTGTTTTAAAGGTGTCTAGTGAAAACTTATTTCGTCGAAATTCATATCGTTTTGCGCCAGCTGCGCTCGTGCTGGGCATATCAGCTGATTGATGATCCATTGGCGTGTCAAACAAGTCCAACCAACAACTGAGCGCATTGGTGATTTTAGTCATCTCCATACAGGGCGTGATATCCACACGATCAATCTGCTCGAGTAAGGCACGTATGGCCATTGCCACCCCATCGTAGTGGCTGCATAACATACCTTTACAAACTTGTTTCCATTCGTCTGCTTTTACAGTATATCCTGCGTTGGTCAAGATTTGAGTTAAAAAGACAACTTCTTCAATTTTTTGGTAGAGCTTATCGCATAAGGCTTTATATCGTTCACTTGTTTGTAGCTTGATGTCGCTTGGAGAAGCTTGAGGGCTTTCCGCAATAATGTCTTTGGTAAGTTGTTTTAAAAGCCTATCAATACACGCTATATCGTCTGGTATTTGCGCATAAATCTTGTCTTTTACTTCATCTTCTATATAGGACTTTAATAGCTGTGCCGGCTTAGCTGCAGGGATGGCTTCTATCATTTTTAGAAAATCTGCTGGCTTTAACTTGCCGAGGTTAGGTTGGATGAGGAGAACATTATTCGGATTATTTTTAAATTGGGTCTGCATACGTAGAAGTAACGGATGGATGGAGGTGAGGCGGGAGTCAGTGAGTAATTTATTGACGCGCTCTATGATGCGTTTTGGATCAAAGTGTTTATCTGCCCAAGAAAATACAAAAAGTATGGACTCGTGCTCCTTGACGTTTTCGACCAATGCAGAAAGCCTTTCTAAAGCAGAAATGAATTTGGTTGCTTTAGGATCATCGCATAACTCATGCACGTTGATCAGTGAAATGATGCATACTTTTTCAGCGTCTTGTAAGAGATTAAAGTCCGAGTTGCTGAGCCTTTGCTCTAGATCGGTATCACCACCTCCCGGGGAATCGACCAACAGAATGGGGCGAGTCTGTTTATCAGCAAAAGGGCTCTTTCTGATGTCGTACCAATCTAAGCCGCAGGTTTCAGAGCTTGTTTCAGTACCAATGACAAATTCATTCAACTCGATAGGCGCTTTTTTTAAGCTGAGTTGATCACTGCTCCCTTTAAAGACAGAGCCTCCACACCAGTGAACAAGGGTCGATTTGCCAACTCCACTATTGCCGACAATTAGTGCAACATGCGCATTTTTCGGGAGTCGCCGGGTTTTAGGATTAATGGCAGCATGCAGATGCATGGCTCTTCCCGTATCAAACTGATATAAGCTTTCATGAAGGGAGACTAAAGCCGAGAGCGTTGCCGCATAATCCTCATTTTTTAAACTGGCTTCGACGTCGTTATAACCAGAAAGGGCTGTCCAGGGACCATTTATCTCTTCATTTAAATCGCGCTCAGTTGCAATTTGCGCAAGTAATTTTTGTTTAAGCTGATTGACATAAGCTTTATTGAGTAAGATAGCGGACCTTTCGGTCTTATTTTTCAAGGGTAGGGTGCCCATTTTATCCTTTAATTGCAATACCGCCATCAACACGCGTAACGTGGTTTCCGCCGAAGCACACATGGCGCAAGCGCCCATTAAAACCTCTATTTTTCGACGAGCTGAGCGTTCTTTTTCCAACAAGGTATCATGATCTAAATACAGCCTTAATACTTCAATTGGATCAAGTGTTGCAAGTAAGTCTTCAAATGCTATGATGTGTCCTCTTGGCGTGAGGTCATCAAACGCGAGGGGTAACGTATTAGGAGCCGTCCGTAGTGTCACTTGTGTGAGTGGACGTGGCTCGACTTCTTGCTCTTGCGAAGTCATCTGCGCGCTAAACCCTGGAACTCTTTGTGCCACAGCTTCTGTAAATGCTTCTCGGATTTCTTGCTCGTTAAATCCTTCGCTTTGAAATTGTTTTATCATGTCACGATATAACATTTTCACTGACCTCTCTCTCAACAGATTTAGATCAATTTTTTTAGACCCTGTAGCCATACCTTGAAAGCTGCTTGGACTAGCTCCCACACCACCTAAACCTGCTGCTCCTGCACTCATCATAAACTCCTGCTTTTATAAACTATTAATTGTAAAATAAATAAAACAAGCAAAATCATACATGTTTTTACATTTATATACAGTGAAAATTCAAAAGTTTGCCAAAGACCATGATAGAAACAAAGTTATCTCTTACGGCAAGATCAACGATGGTAACGATGGAACAAATTTAGAAATTTGCTTTGACAAAATTATGTATCTTAAGTTATAGTATAAAATAGTTCGTAATAGATATATTAGCAGCGGAGAAATTATTAAGTTTTTAATTTTTTCTATTATACCGAACGAGGTTCAAAATTCACATTTTGAAAACACGTTCAGAGTCAACAAAAAATTTACAACAAGGTGTTTATGGCGTCCAATTCTATGAGTGTACCAGGTTGCACATTTCGACTTAATTCTACTGACTTAAATGTATCCATAGAGATTTTGCAACGTAAAGTGGGAAGTAAGTCCGAGGTAGAGGAAATGATCGCAAGGGGAGAAGCTCTTTGCCAGATATTTGCTCGCCAATTACACAATACATTTTTGGCCCCAACATCGGGAAGTTTTAATGCAGTTTTTTTTCCTGCCGAGAGGGATGGCGAGCCAACACTTGTTTCGCGCCCAAGAGGACTCTACATTTCAGATAAAGGGATACAGGTGCGGATCGAGGCAAAAGTCGAGGATATTGATCTTAAACCCTTATGTTCATCTACGGAATGTGCAATAGAAGAGCAATTATGTGTTCCCCTTGAAGAGGCGCAAATTAAAGAGATGGGTCGTCAATTTTTTCAAGCCCTCTCTCTTATGCATGAGCAGGGGCAATCGTGTACCCCAAGCGCTAAAATAAACATCGCCAATGTCATCACAACAAGTGGGTTGAAAACGTTTTATCTCAATGGAGTGATGGCTCAGGTTCAATGGGAAGTTCCTGGGGACGCCATCACGGAATCAGGCCTTCAACTGGCGCCCAATTCTCCTGAAACCTACAGCCAAGAGGTGAACGCTTCCCCTACGGCAAAAGATGTATGGGAAATGGCAGCTCTTTTGCTAGAGGCAAGATTTGGGATGCGCTTGTTCAAGGTGGTCAATAGCTATTTAGTTGAAGAGGGAAGCAACCAAATTAAACTATTTGAAGTCATTTCCAACTTTGAAACTGGTCAAGCACTAGAGTTTTTTTTAACGCAGTTAAGAGAAATTCAATCATCTGATGCGTGCATTGACTTCTTTAGGCAAGCTCTTTGTACTGATCCAGTTAAAAGAGCTTCTGCAAAAGAGCTTTTAAATCACCGATTTCTTATGTCATGACTTACTCCTGTTGTTTGAGGCTTTAAACCTCGATTTAAACCAAAAATAACAAGCCCTGTCATGAGGTCATCTCTCTTTATGAGCAGTTGCCGTGATTTTGCTTCCATCTTTTTACTTACCTTCTTATAATCCATGGAATTTGAAGAGAACCCAAGCGCGCGATGAGTAACACTTTTATAGAATCCTCTCTTTGTAAGGAAGACACCTCTTTTGAGATCCCTTTACGTCCCCAATGTTTGGCCGAATTTACAGGGCAAAAGGCGATATGCGAACGCTTAGAGGTGATGATAGGCGCTGCCAAGATGCGAGGGGAAACTCTTGCCCACTCTCTTTTTTGCGGACCGCCAGGACTTGGAAAAACGACGCTTGCCAATATTTTAGCAAAGGGAATGGGGACAAATATCGTTGTGACGTCTGGTGCTGTGATCGAAAAGGCTGGCGATTTAGCAGGGATTTTGACCAATTTAAAGACTGGCGATATTTTGTTTATCGATGAGATACATCGCTTAAATAGATCTGTGGAAGAGTATCTTTATCCCGCTATGGAAGACTTTGTCTTAGATCTTTTAATCGATAGCGGGCCGAATGCAAGAAGCATTCAAGTAAAACTCAACCACTTTACTTTAACAGGCGCCACAACGCGCATCGGACTTTTGTCTGCCCCTTTAAGGTCCCGCTTTGGATTTACAGCTCGCCTTGAGTATTATACCCCGGATCTCATCGTGCAAATTTTGCAAAGGACAGGGAGGATTTTAAATTTAGAGCTAGATCCTCATGCAGCACTTGAAATTGCAAAAAGATCTAGAGGGACGCCACGCATCGCCATTAATTTGTTGAGGTGGGTGAGAGATTATTCTCAGATGCGCACAGGCTCTTTTATCGATCAAGGCGTTGCAGATGCAGCTTTAAATATGCTAGCAATTGATCAAAGAGGCCTTGATGAAATGGATAAGCGGATTTTGGAAGTGTTGATCGATCATTATGGAGGTGGGCCGGCAGGTCTATCTGCAATAGCTGCAGCGATAGGGGAAGAGGCTGCCACTATAGAAGAGGTCTATGAGCCGTTTTTGATTATGGAAGGATTTTTAAAACGCACCCCTAGAGGTCGCGAAGCTACCCATCTTGCATATAAGCACATGGAAAGCATAAATTTTTAATGGAGTGTTAACGATGATAAAATTATTTGTAAATATTGCGTGTATGGTGGCAGTTGCCCTCACTTTTTCAGCGGTTGGTTATGCTGGAGCCCTTGATAAGGTATCGGAATTCTTCCGCAAGTCGCCCTCTCAAAAGGCGCCCACAATCAAAGTCTTGATTGTGCACGATCGTCCGGGCGTATTGCTGGAAGTCAAAGGCAAATACAAGATATTTGATCCAAATACCGGAAAACATATCGCAACAAGATTTCAAGGTAAGCGTAAGTTTATTCAAGGGTTAAAAGAAGGGCTTAGATGGAGTGAAGATTTTCCAGGCGTCTATCAGATCATGATTTTCCCCGACGAAAATGCTACAACGGTTTTAGTCGATGGGGTTGAATACCGCGGGCCTATTTTCGTGTATGACATAGGGGGCACAATTAGCGTTGTCAATGAGGTATCGATTGAAGATTATCTATCAGCAACGCTTGCAAATCGCTATAAACTCGCATCAAATGAGCTGCTCAATGCTATTGTCATTGCAAGTAGGACTACGGCGTATTATAGAGTGGAAAACCCAAAAAGCTCATTTTTTGCTGTCGATGGTGCATCTGTAGGATATCAAGGTCAAGCTGCAATTGATCCTTCAAGTAATATTGAAAAAGCGATTAAAGCAACTAGGTATATGGTAATGACCAATACCATGCTCACGACTGATAAAATAGTGCCATTTGCTTCAGAGTGGAAGCAAGAAGGGATGACATCACCACCTCTTGCCGAAGTTCTTACCGCTAAAATTACATTGTCTGAAGCTGCCTCAATGGCACAGCAAGGAAAAAATGCAGCAGACATTCTTTCCAAGGCCTATACAGGTGTAAAAATTGAGTTGCTACACTACTCTCCTGAAGATGTACTTAAGAAAAAATAGGGGGTGTGAAAAAAAATCTCTTGCGAGAAATTCGGTAAGTCCGATATGTTATGACTACTTCGGTGAGTTTGGCTTAAATTAAAGCTAAAAGGTCACAAAAAAAGTTAGGTTATTTAAGCCTAGCATATGCTGTTTTGACAGTGATAATAAGACAATGTGCAAGATACATATTCGTAAGAATGTGTGTGTAAACAATATAAAGCTTCGTGCGGTTTTTTGGTGCTTTTAGCACTTAAAAGACCTGTAAGATAAAACGCGGGGCTTTGGATAAGAAATGCAGCTCTTTTGAGAGAGATTTTCTTTCAGATTTGAAAATTTTTTCGAAACCTATAGTTAAACGCTACAGGTGAGAAAAAATTTGCAAAGGTGGAA
>JABDAE010000078.1 GCA_013289325.1 Chlamydiota bacterium | reverse complement strand
TCCCTGTTTGAGTATTACAGCTCACTTTCAAAAAAGTCTAATCATGTCTAAAAAACCTACAATTCACAATGAGTCCCCTTCCCGTACCCCTACACATGTGTGCGATCCACAGTCGTATGACGCCCTCTACCTGAGAATACGGTTTGATTTACTTGACTTTGAACACGATTTATGGGGATGGAACACATTATCTAAAGATCAATACATTGACTTTTTAAAGTTTGTCAAAGCTGTTGAAAAGCAAACGTGGACAGAAATAAAATCTGCAGCTGGTGGAAAAAGGCATGGCACGAATAGCCATAACTTAGAAATTTCAAGGTTCGATAAAAAAGCGCAAGACAGATTGGAAGAATTAAACCTATATACCCTTGTCGGTGATTCTTTGTTTTCATTGCGCATGAATAACGTCACAAGAATTTATGGCGCAAGAGAAGGGGAATTCTTTAGACCCATCTGGTACGATCCCCACCACGACGAACAAAATAAAGCAGCTTATCCGCTTTTATAACAAAAGCTCTTAAATTGTAAAGTCCTTCATGGTCCTGACTCCATGGGTGCGTTTTAGGTGATTAATAATGCCGCCTGCAAGGACAATCTCAATTTGACGCGGGCTAAGCGTATGGGCTACAAAAAAAGTAAAGTTCTTTGTTTGGTTTATAACTTGGAAAGGTCTTCCCTCTTTCATATTCTTATGAATATCTAGGATAACCAAGAAATCATCTTGATCTACTTTAAAGAAATCATCCGGACTTAAAAAGATTAAAGGGAGAATTCCAAAATTAATGAGATTTTGCCTATGAATGCGAGCAAAACTGATAGCCAGCACCGCTTGCACACCGATGTATCTTGGCGCAATTGCAGCATGTTCGCGGCTTGATCCTTGTCCATAGTTTGTTCCGGCTATGATAAAATGCCCTGTTTTTTGGTAAGGCGCGACCCTTTGAACATAATGAGCGTCGACTTTATGAAAAATAAATTCAGAAATTTTAGGGATATTGCTGCGAAAGGGCAGTATTTCATTACCGGCCGGTAAAATTTCATCTGTGGAGATATCGTCACTGACTTTAATGCCTACAGGACCTTCCAGCTTGTTTGCAAACTCGGTAAATAGAGGAAATGGTTTAATGTTTGGGCCTTTTTCAAGCATAATATCCTCTGTGTATACTGGCGGCTCTTCCAACATGTTGAGATTGATACTCGCTAAAGAAGGCTCTTCCACTTTAGGATAGGGCATGCCAGCATCGCGAGGATCTGTAATTACCCCCTTAAGGGCGGAAACTGCAGCCGTCTCTGGACTGCATAGATAGACAGCATCTTCTTTAGTTCCTGAACGGCCCGGAAAATTGCGAGGGACTGTTCTTAAACTAATCTTGCCGGTAGCAGGTGCCTGCCCCATCCCAATGCAGCCGTTACAGCCCGCTTGATGAATACGTCCACCTGCTCTTATGAGTTTATCTAAAAGCTTTGTCCGAGATAAATCCTCAAGAATTTGTCTAGATGTGGGATTGATATCAAAAGAGACCCTACCATTTATTTGTTTGCCATCGACGATAAGAGCTGCAATGGCAAAATCCCTAAACCCTGGATTTGCAGAAGAGCCAATCATGGCTTGGTAAATTTCAAGGCCAGCGATATCCTTTACCCTCTTCACGTTATCAGGACTACTTGGAACTGCGATGAGCGGCTCTAAAGTAGAGAGGTTAATTTCATCATATCTATCATAGGTAGCTCCAGGATCTGCTAAGATTTCTTTAAAGACTTGTGCCCTATTTTGAGACTCTAAAAATTTCTTCACTGCCATATCTGAGGGAAACACACTCGTTGTAGCGCCAAGTTCTGCCCCCATGTTGGCAATCACGTGGCGATCCATGGCAGAAAGGCAATTTAAGCCATCTCCATAATACTCTATGATATATCCTACTCCCCCTTCAACAGTGTGCTTGCGGAGCATCTCGAGAATAACATCTTTAGCGCTGACCCAATCAGGCAATTTCCCTGTTAATTTGACCCCCCATATTTTTGGCATCTGTAAAAAAAATGGCTGTCCAGCCATGGCGAGTGCCACTTCCAAACCTCCTGCGCCTATGCTTAACATTCCAAGTGAGCCGGCAGCGGGTGTATGACTATCTGAGCCAAGAAGTGTCTTACCAGGGATTCCAAAGCGCTCCATATGCACTGGGTGACTAACCCCATTGCCAGCCTTACTATAATAAATTCCAAATTTTTTACAGGCAGAAAGCAAAAAAAGGTGATCATCAGCATTTTTAAAATCGGTTTCAAGTAAGTTATGATCTACATATTGCGCAGAAATTTCAGTTTTTACCCTATCTAAATGCATGGCTTCAAGTTCAAGCATCACCATCGTACCAGTCGCATCTTGTGTAAGCGTCTGATCGATCCGGATCCCAATTTCTTCTCCTACGACCATTTGCCCTTCGATTAGATGGTTTTGAATTAACTTTTGCGCTATATTTTGACCCATTAATGTAAGTCCTTTTCGTTTGGAGATACAGCCATATTCACGGCCCCTTCTGTGTTGTTATTATTTAGAATCATTAAAGACTGGAATATCCCTTAGCCTTGCTGCATGCAAATCCACTTTATCTGTCCCGTTGCAAAAACAGCCAATGGCTAATAATTTAGGACATTGTTGCAAAATCTCTTTGGCAAGGCGTGTAACTGAACGTATCCCCACGACATGGGCATCCTTGATTTTATCAACCAAATCTTGCTCACTAAGAGTCTTTGACAAGGCCTCTACATGAGTAAACCCGCCAGCTTTTAACACCTTCAACCTAGAAACGGCAGTTCGAGATGGCAAATTAATGCAAGATCTTGAATTAGAATCACTTTGCAATGGGGTGGGACATTCCCAAAAGGTGAAGGACCACCCCATTGCAAATGATTCTGGTTCAAGATCTTGCATTAATTTGCCATCTCGAACTGCCGTTTCTAGGTTCAAAGCGCTTGGATGAATATTTTCCAATAACACAATTTTCATCTTATGATCGATTTCCATTAAATCTCTTAATTATACCGAAAGTGTTTCAAAATTTGGTTTTTGGGTTTCTTGAAAAACCATTATCAATATCATCCTAAAAACGGCAGTTGGAGACGGCAACTTAACGCAATCTCTTGAACCAAAATCATTTGCAATGGGGTGGTCCTTCACCATTTGGGAATGTCCCACCCCATTGCAAAGTGATTCTAATTCAAGATCTTGCATTAATTTGCCATCTCGAACTGCCGTTTCTAGGATCATTTAAGACGTTTTTCATATACTCAACAACACGCACGCACAAATCATCACCGTTTTTTTTGAATTTACAGAAAAATTCTTGCTTTATCAATTTTTCTTATACATCTATCGAATTTGGAATGATAGATTGCCCAGCTGCCAGAACAAAGGTTTTATGCCAGTCTGTTCTGGTTGAGTGCGTAAATGTGTGTAATAAGAAGATACGTGGGTTTAAGTTTTTATCCCTAACCCATTGATTATAAAAGATGCTCGGGACCGGACTCGAACCAGCACGGCATTGCTGCCAGGAGATTTTAAGTCTCCAGTGTCTACCATTTCACCACCCGAGCGAACATGCATACATCGTCTTGAAATACGCTTTTTTACACCTTTAGACAAATGCACACGCATGCTAATGCATTGGTCTGTTTTAAGTCAATATCCTATCAATGATCTTTATGATTATCATGTGATGGCTCTGCAAAGCTGTCCACATGTAAAGAAGCCTCATCAGATGCTGTCTCTTTACTTGCTCTTTTTCGGACAATCATCGACTCTCTTTCTTGTGCTTCGTTTTCGTGGGCATCATTGCGATGGGAACTTTCAGTTACATGCACTTCTACCTGATCATTTTCAAAAGGCATACTTTTTGGGACTTCTGAAGCTATTTTCGGCGCTAAATTGTCATCTTTTGTATAAAATGCATCCTTAAACAGCGCGTTGTCCTTATACCTTGCAATCGTCTCGGAAATCAGCATTGGCGGCGGGGGTAGCAATGCTGTCAAGACCGGCACAGCCACTACTTGTGCAGCTTCTAATGAATCATTGCCATAATTGCTTTGTGAACTTTGTACATTGCCATCAGAAGATTTTGGTGCACCATCATCTCCTGCTTCAATATCGTCTCTGCCACGTCTTCTGCGATTTGGCCTTCTGCGCTCTTTCTTTTTATCTGAACGGCCATCAGATGACCTTGTGTCTAGCGATTTTTCTACTACTGATTGCTGTTCTGGAGCATCTTTAATGTTATGTGATTCAACGTCAGCATGCGAGCTTCTTTCGTGGTGTGAATCTCGTGATGAGCGCATATGCCCCTCACGCCCACCTGCGATCTTAATCGTTTTATCAACTCCCACATTCTTTAACACCATGCGTGCCTCACGCACTTCTAATACTTCATAATCTGAAGCTGGAAGAAGAAACGCCTTAGGCCTTTCTGTCGATCTAAAAAAAATTGCCTGTCCAAACGATACGACTTCTACCGCATCGACAAAATGTTCATCTTGCCCAGCTGTCTTAGTTGATCGCACAACAAGTTTGCACCCCTCTTTAGGCGTGATCACAGTTTCTATAATCGGTTCTCTTGTAAAATCCACGTAACTTTAATCCATTGTGTAGCGAGGTAGGTGCAAAACTTGAAAAGATTTCTATTTCTCGAGTTTTTTGCAATTCCCTCTAGTTTTTCTAAGATCGTCGAAAACAAGCTTTTTACACCGCAATCAAGAGATACTATGTGCGGGCGACAATGGCCTCTTTCGACATCATATACGCTATTAAATCAATCATCCGACAAGCATAACCCATCTCATTGTCATACCAGGCGATGATTTTATAAAATTTCTCATTTAGTGCAAGGCCTGCTCCTGCGTCAAAAATTGCTGAAAACGAACTTCCAACAAAATCTGAAGAAACAAGCGGTTGATCACAATATTCTAATATTCCCTTTAATGCACCCAAAGAAGCTTGCTTCATCACTTGGCAAATTTCTTGATAGGTTGTAGAGCGCGATAATCGCACTGTCAAATCCACAACCGAAACATCTACTGTGGGAACTCGAAAGGCCATGCCTGTCAATTTACCTTGAACTTCCGGAATACATATCCCAACGGCATTTGCAGCCCCTGTAGCAGATGGAATAATATTTTGACTAGCTCCACGCCCAGCCCTCCAATCTTTTCGAGAAGTACCATCGACAATATGCTGACTTGAAGTAAGCGCATGGACCGTTGTCATCAGTCCTTCCTCAATACCAAAGTGATCTAATAATACTTTGGTGATAGGGGCAAGACAATTCGTCGTACAAGACGCATTTGAAACAATAAAATCTGTTTCATTGTTGTAGTTCAAATGGTTAACCCCCATGACATACATGGGGATATCACCTTTAGCTGGCGCCGATAATACTACCCTCTTTGCCCCAGCTACTAGGTGCTTGGATAGCTCATCGCGCGTAGTAAAAGAACCCGTAGACTCAATGACATAATCGATATCAAGCTCATGCCATGGTAAATTTGCAGGATCTTTGGCAGAAAATACCCGGGTTATTTGACCATCGACTATAAGTGAATCAGCTGACGCTAAGACCTCACTATCTAATGTCCCATGAGTAGAATCGTATTTAAGTAGGTAAGCCAAATTGTCACATGACACGCGATCATTAATTGCTACAACACACATGTCTGCACGCTTCGCAATCTTGCGAAATGCTAGCCGTCCGATTCGACCAAAGCCATTTATAGCGATCTTGACGGGCCTCACAAGCTACTCGCTAAGGTATTCAATATAGCAAAGCTGTGCATTATCCCCTACACGGCGTTTGCCCTTAATAATGCGAGTATAACCACCCTTTCTTTCTGCAAATCTCGTACCAAGAGTTGCAAAAAGCTTATCGATAACGCGTCTATCTGTATTATAAGCACTCGTATCGCCACCTTTAGCAGCTCTCGCCTCTTTAGGAGAAAGAGTGTTATATCTGATCATCAGATCGGCAATTGCTTGACGTCTTGCAGCAAGGGTTTGCTTTTTAGCAAGCGTAATCATTTTATCAGCATGCGATCTTAAGGCTTTTGCCTTGGGCACCGTAGTTTCAATGCGCTCATTATCAATAAGCGATTTGAGCATATTTGCAAACATGCAACGTCTGTGCGAAGTAGTGCGATTAAGTTTGCATGTGTTTTTTAAATGTCTCATAATCTTACCTTAATTTTTGAAGCTTTACAAAAGCCTTTAGTCTTCAACTTTTGCTAATTCTTTATTGCCTTTATTTTGCTCAAAATAGATACGGATTCTCTCTTTAGCATTATCTGAATCAATGCCGTAACGAGTTAAATCCATTCCTAAATGTAATCCCATATCAGTAAGTTTCGCTTTGATCTCATTGAGCGACTTCTTACCAAAATTGCGGAATTCAAGCATCTTTCTTTCCGGTATCGTCACAAGTTCTGCAATCGTCTCAATGTTAGCTCCACTTAAGCAATTTGTGGAACGAACAGAAAGTTCAATTTCATCGATACGCAGCGCAAGCTTCACCATCATATCGTCTTCATCATCTGCCGCATCCCCAAGCCCTGTATCAAACGATAGCTCATGTTCTTGAATTTGATCGAAAACGTCAAAATGTTTTCTTCCAATTTGAGCTGCAAAAGTCACAGCTTCAGCAGGTGTGATACGTCCATCTGTCGTGACTTCTAAAATCAAGCGGTCAAAATCAGTATCTTGTCCTACACGCGTGTTTTCCACTATACAGTTAACTATCCTTACAGGAGAAAATGCCGCATCGATTAAAATTTCGTCTGACAATTTATCTCTTACATTATGTCGCTCAGACGGCACATATCCTCTACCGTAAGCCACACGTAAATCAATTTGTCTTGTCATCGGTTTTGTCACTGTAAACAAATGCAATTCCGGATTGACGACTTCAAACAATCCCGGAGCGACAACGTCACCTAAAGTCACACGATATTGACCCTTATTTTTATCTAAATCTTCCCTTGTAACTTCTAATTCGTTTGTGAGAATGCGGACATCTCGCCCATGAGAAGATTCATCAGTAGGTAAGCGTCTAAGCAAAGCACCTTTTAAGTTTAAGATAATATTGGTCATATCCTCAACAATGCCTTCTATACACATATACTCGTGAGGTATACCTTCTATTCTAACTGAAATAATCGCAGGAGCTTCAAGCGCAGATAACATCATGCGACGCATGGAATTACCCACTGTATGTCCAAATCCACGTTCAAATGGTTCTGCCACTATGCGTGAAAAAGTAGGATTTGCGGCATCCTTTTCAATCTTTATGCTTGAAGGCATCTCAAACTTGCCGTATTTAACAGACATGCTGTAACTCCTAAATAATAAATAAAATAAACAAATGCGTTCTTAGTACACTACCAACACTGAACACTACCAACACTGGACACTACTAACACTTAAAAAGTTAAAAAACAACAATTTAAGCTTTAACAATTTAAGACAAAAGGTCCTATCACTTAAACTCTGCGTCTTTTTCTTGGACGGCATCCATTGTGAGCGATAGGCGTTGTATCTCTTATCATCGTGATCGTAAGGCCTGCACTTTGCAGTCCACGGACTGCAGACTCACGTCCAGCGCCAGGGCCTTTCAGATTAACTTCAACTTCCTTCATCCCAGCTCCCATCGCATTCTTAGCAGCATCTTGAGCAGCCACAGTAGCAGCAAATGCAGACGACTTGCGCGAACCGGAAAAGTTAACTTTTCCTGCAGACGCCCACGATATTACTCGCCCGCTAAGGTCAGTAATTGCAACAATTGTATTGTTAAATGTCGCCTTCACATGTGCAATACCTGATGGCACATTTTGAGCTGATCTTTTTTTAGTCTTTACAACTTTTTTATTCGGAACTGGCTTGTTCAACTTAAGAACTCCTCATCTTATTTTTTCTTATTGGCAACAGTCTTACGTCGACCTTTGCGCGTTCTAGAATTTGTTCTGGTGCGTTGACCTCGTACAGGCAATCCTAACCGATGTCTTAATCCTCTATAGGAATGGATACTGATCAAACGCTTAATATTATTTTGAACTTGCCTTCTTAAGTCGCCTTCGACAACATATTCAGCTTGTAACAAAGCATTAATTTTAGCAAGATCATCTTGTGTCAACTTATGTGCGCGCAAATCGGGATTTAGCCCGAGTTTTTCGATGATCTCGTTTGACCTATGGCGTCCGATTCCATAAATATACGTCAAGCTAATTTCAAGACGCTTATTATCTGGTATGTCGATACCGATGATTCTGGGCATAGAGACTCTCCTCATATTGATCGCTCTTGTTCAAGCGATTCTCAAATTTGATTATTTTATCAAAACATTTATTTATCAAAACATTCATGCTAGCAAAAACACTTTATTTCATGCAATAGGTATTTTTAAGTCTTCGTAAGCAACACTTATCCCTTAAGGATAGAAGTTCCTTACCTACCTCTCATCGTACCGCGTTTCATGAAACCATCATAGCGTTTCATTAACAAATGCGACTCCACTTGCTTCATTGTATCTAAAACAACACCGACTAAAATTAAAAGAGCCGTTCCTCCAAAGAAATAACTAATCGTATGTGGAACGCCTAAAAATTTTCCAATAATATTTGGTAAAACCGCCAAAAGTGCAAGCGACAGAGCTCCAATAAGCGTAATTCGAGTCATCGTGCTCTCAAGATAATCTTGAGTCGGCTTTCCTTGCCTAACTCCTGGAATAAAAGCTCCATTTTTTTTCATATCTGAAGCAATTTGGTCCGGTCTAAACTGCGTAGCTGTCCAAAAGTAGGTAAAAAGAATAATCAGGACCACAAATAAAATAGAACTTAAAGTACTTCCTGGCGAAAGCCACACACCAATTTGCCCAAGAAAATTTCCTTGTCCAACAAAAGTCCCTAAAGTTGCCGGAAACATCAGTAATGATGAAGCAAAAATCACCGGAATAACACCTGCATAATTAACCTTAAGAGGCAAATAAGAATTTCCTCCTTGAACTTCCTTTCGTCCAACTACTCGCCTTGCATACTGAAGCGGAATTCTCCTGTGGCCTTGAATAATCATAATGGTAGCTATCGTCACCGAAACAAACACTGCAGCAAGCACTAAAATTGTCGTAAAATTCATTTGTCCAGGTTCTTGAGAATCTAAATTGAGCTGTTGAAAAATCATTCCAAATGCCGTTGGTATAGAAGACAAAATCCCAACAGTAATGATCAAACTCATCCCATTTCCAATTCCTTTTTCCGTAATTTGCTCCCCTATCCACATCAAAAATACAGTTCCAGTTGTCATCGTTGAAATCGTAATTAGATAAAAAAGCCAAGGGAAACCAAACATTTGAACATCTAAAAGCTCTCCCGCAATGATCCCTGGAGACGTGATATTCATTCCCAACGCATATTTTGCAAAAAGTGCCGACTGCACAACTGAGAGCACCAAAGTCAAAAGACGTGAATATTTAGTGACCTTACGGCGCCCCTGTTCTTGATTTTCTTTAATTTCCCTTTGCAGCGATGGCCAAACAGCTGTCAAAAGCTGCATGATAATCGAAGCCAAAATGCTTGGTCCAACACCAAGCGCTGTGACTGTCATTTGAGAAAAAGCGCCACCTGAAAAGATATCGACCATCTGAAATAAATTTTGCCCACCACCTGTCGCATGTTTAAAATAACTAAGCGCAATCTCGCTATTGATGCCAGGCACAGGAATAAATCCACCAATCCTACACACGACCAACATAAGAAGTGTAAACAAAATCTTCGCTCGCAGCTCAGGAACCTGCGCAACTCGTTGGATATCTTGAAACATTAGAATTAACCTGCAGTTGTGCTAAATTCGATTTTGGCTTTTTGCAATTTGTCTTTTGCTGTTTCAGAAAAAGCATGGGCTTCTATTTTCACTTTTTTAGTGAGCTCTCCATCTCCAAGGACTTTAACTCGAAGGTTTCTACCTTTAATAAACCCTTTTGCTGCTAAAGTATGACAATTGACCACTTCGCCATCTTTGTACATTTTATCTATCTGCTTAAGATTTACTGATTCAAACACTCTTTTAAATCGAGCGTTGCTAAAGCCTCTGATAGGCAGCTTCATGAACAATCTAAACTGTCCACCTTCATAAGTAAGTCTTCTTTTATATCCAGATCTAGCTCCAGCCCCTTTTTCACCGCGTCCACATGTTTTTCCAAGACCTGACCCAAGTCCTCGTCCCACACGTTTAACTGACTTGCGTGGTCTAGATGAATTTTTTAAATTTTGTAACGAGTACATTTAAACACCTCTTGACTGTTTAATCGATTCGCGAGTGCGAAGCATTGAAAGCGCTTTAAATATTGCCTTTACCTGATTAATCGGGTTGCCAGAACCATAAGATTTGGCCATGACATCTTTAATTCCCGCCATTTCAAGTACTGCACGTGCCTTTGATCCTGCCACTACACCTGTACCATCTGTTGCTGGTTTCAAAATTAATATCGAACCATCCCATGACGTTTTCACTTCGTGAGGAATTGTATTTCCTTCACGTGGGTATAGCTTCATGTTTTTCTTAGCAGCTTCTCCACCTTTTCTAATCGCATCGGTCAGTTCGTTTGCCTTAGCAAAGCCAAAACCAATACGCCCTTTTCCATCACCTGCTAAAATAAGTGCCGAAAAACTGAACTTGCGTCCACCCTTAACGACTTTTGAGCAGCGATTAATATGCAACACCTTTTCGGTTAAATCGCTGTGTGCTTTTTCATGTTTTGATTCGGGGTTTTTACTCATTCATAACCTATTTGTTTTTAAGTCGCTTAATATAAGCTGTTATCGACGTTAAAATTGTAATCCTGCCGCACGTGCTCCATCTGCTAGTGCCGCTAAAATTCCATGATACTTGTGTGGACCTCGGTCAAAAACAACATGCGTAACTTGTTGCTGCTTTGCAGCGTGCGCTATAGCTGCCCCAAGTTTTTCTGCAGACGCTTTATTTCTCTTATTGTACTGCGTCTCTTTAAATTCTTTAGAATATGTCGCAGTAGATGCAAGGGTTACACCTTTTTCATCATCAATCAGTTGTACCCTAATGTGCTTATTTGTCTTATTTACACAAAGGCGCGGCTTAGCCGTCGTGCCACGTAGGGTTTTCCTTACGCGTAAAATACGCTTTTCTCTTCTTATCTGAACTTTTTGTAGATTGATTCCCATAAAACCCTATCAATTAATTGTACATAAGATATTTGTTAAATATGTGCAGTATATCCTACTCATCCATTTTTAACAACAACATTCACTTACTTATTTTTTAGCCGCTGCCTTTCCTGCTTTCTTGCGAACAAATTCGCCTTGATATCTAATCCCCTTACCTTGATATGGCTCAGGTGGTTTTTTTGCGCGTAACTCCGCTGCATATTGACCCACTTTTTGCTTATCCAGGCCTGTAATTGTAATTAAAGTGTTTTTATCCACTTTAACTTGCAAACCTTCGGGAATAGGAAGTTTTGTCGGGTGTGAACATCCGATTAACAAATCGACAAGATTCCCTTGAACAGAGGCCCTATAACCCACGCCAATCATCTCCAATTTCTTTTCAAAGCCTTGCGTTGTTCCAATCACCATATTGTGTATCAGTGAACGGTAAAGACCGTGAAAACTCCCGGCATCTTGATGATCCTTGTGTAAACTTACAATCAGGTGATCATTTTCGATGTGCAATTCGATTTGCGGCATGAGAGTCTGTTTCAAAGTTCCTTTTGGACCTTTAACACTCACTTCCTCTTTTCCTATCTTAACTTCAACCCCTTTGGGAATTGAAATCGGTAATTTACCTTTTCGAGACATCTGAACTATACTCCTTTATCGGACTAAAATAACACTGCAAAATTTCAATACCCTAGTTTCTAATAACGGCTACCATACATGACACAAAAGCTCGCCACCTACTTTATGGCTTTCAGCTTCTTTGCCAGACATAAGTCCACGCGAAGTGGATATAATAGATAGTCCAAGCCCCCCGTAAAACCTTGGAATGTCAGCATGGCCGACATATCTTCTTAAGCCTGGTTTAGACACTCTCTGTATACCTTGTATCACAGGAAGGCGACCCGCGCTGTATTTAAGAAAAATGCGTATCGTTCCACGGGCTTTATCATCATGTTTCACTAAGAAATTATCAATAAATCCTTTATCCTTAAGAATTTCAGCAATATTTTGCTTAATTCTGCTCCAAGGAATGTCAACAAAGCGGTGTTGAGCTTTCGTGCCATTACGAATCCTGGTAAGGAAGTCTGCTATAGGATCGCTGGTTGCTGCCATAAGTTGTATCTCCTTCTAAGCTGCTAACGTAATCGGTAAATTTTTAAATGGGAGCCCTAGCAAACGCAACAGCTCTACACATTCTTCATCTAAATTTGCTGATGTCACAAATGTAATGTGCATCCCTTGAGTTTTCTTTACATTGTCAATATTGACATCAGGGAAAACCTGCTGATCTTCAAGTCCAAGCGAGTAATTCCCTCTCCCATCGCACTTAGACGGAAAGCCCCTAAAGTCGCGAATACGAGGACATGCTAGATTAAAAAATCTGTCCATAAACTCATACATTCTAACTCCGCGCAAAGTTACCTTAAGGCCAATCGTTTGTCCTTCACGCAATTTAAAATTAGAAATTGCCCTTCTCGCCTTAGTGATAATTGGCTTTTGTCCACTAAGCTGCGTAAGTTCATTAATGCAATCTTGAACCGCATTTTTTGTCTTTTGATGCCTCTGCAAGTCCCATGTTAATGACAATTTTTTTCACACATGGCACAAGCATTGGATTTACAAAGTTAAACTTCTTTTGAAGTTCTGACTTTATTTCAGTATTATATCTTTTCTTTAACCTAGACATTGTATTCTACTCACTACTTTGCTGATTTTTTTAGTGACCGGTAAGAAACATCTTTGCCATCGCGGCGATACACAAGTTCCCTCTCACCACTTTTAGCTTTTTTCACTTTCAACTTAACTGGCTGATCATCTGCATTGACCACCTTTAAGTTAGATACATGAATCGGTTTTTCCAATTCAATAATCCGACCAGGCTGATTATTTTGCGGCTTCATATGCTTTTTGCGCATATTTAACCCTTGAACTAAAATTTTATCGCCAAGACATGAAAGAACTGTGCCTTTAAGACCTTTGTTGTTTCCGGCAATCGCTACAACGCGATCCCCTTCTCGTACTTTTTTGCTTCTTTCAGCTTCACAATTCATCCGCTTACCTGTCATCTGCTTACCTGCCATTTGCTTACTCATTTTTCCTTGCTCCCGCGATTATATGACTTCTGGCGCCAAAGAGGCAATTTTAAGAAAATCTTTGTCTCGCACCTCACGTGCGATGGGCCCAAGCACACGTGTGCCTTTAGGTTGATTCTTTTCGTCTATCAAAACACAGCGATTTGAGTCAAATCGAAGTTTTGACCCATCAGAACGCCTGATATAATATCTTGTTCCCACAATGACGCATCTAACAACATCGCCTTTTTTAATGCTACTATCAGCAGCAGCTTCTTGCACAGAGGCGACAATAATGTCCCCAACCTGAGCATAACGCCTTCTTGAACCACCAAGAACTTTAAAGCATTTTACACGTTTTGCGCCGGAATTGTCGGCAACTTGAAGTTCGCTTTCTTGTTGAATCATGACTTACCCCTTTGCCTCTACGCGCCAGCGCTTTAATTTAGATAATGGTCTTGTTTCCACAACGTTAACGACATCGCCAACTTGAAGTGGCTGTCCTTCATTATGTGCGTAAATCTTTTTAGAACGAGTGATCACCTTGCCGTACTGAGGAT
>JABDAE010000077.1 GCA_013289325.1 Chlamydiota bacterium | reverse complement strand
GATGAAAGCGTGTGGTTAAGTCAGAAGCTAATGGCTGAACTATTCCAAAAAGACATAAGGACAATCAATGAGCACATTCAAAATATTTATGCTGAAGGAGAGCTGAAGTCGGAGCCAACTATCCGGAAATTCCGGATAGTTCAAAACGAAGGAACTCGTGAAGTTACGCGCACCGTAGACTTCTATAATTTAGACGTTATCATTTCTGTTGGCTATAGGGTTAGTTCTCACAGGGGGACCCAGTTCCGCATTTGGGCAACCGGACGATTGAAAGAGTATCTTATTAAAGGTTTTACTTTAGATGACGAACGTCTGAAGCAGGCTGGTGGAGGCAATTATTTTAATGAATTACTAGCACGCATCCGAGATATCCGTTCTTCAGAAAAAGTTTTTTGGCGTAAAGTACTCGATATTTATTCGACTAGTATTGATTATGAGCCCCATACTGAAACATCAAGGAATTTCTTCGCTGTGGTACAAAATAAAATGCATTGGGCTGCTCATGGGCATACAGCTGCTGAAATCATTTATGCTCGCGCAGATGCAGACAAAAAGAATATGGGGCTGACATCATGGTCTGGAAAAAAACCACGTAAATCAGACATTGAAATCGCAAAAAACTATTTAAATACGGAAGAACTTGATATTTTGAATCGAATAGTTTCCATGTACTTGGATTTTGCCGAACTGCAAGCACTAAACCGCAAGCCGATGTATATGGGAGACTGGGTTATTAAGCTTGATCACTTTCTTCAGATGACGGAACGGGATATTCTCTCTCATGCAGGGAAAATTAGCCATGAGGCAGCCCTTGATAAAGCTCAGATAGAATATGTCAAATTTCAACAACAATTAACGGACACACTTTCACCCGTTGAGCAACATTTTCTCGAAACCGTCAAAGAAATTACTCATATCGAACCAAGTAAAGAGCAAAATCGATATTAGACAGAAATTTCCGCAATTTTTCCGCAAATGACTGGAATCCGACTTATTTGGTCGACAAAAAAGCGACTGCCTCAAATCTCTCCGGACGTCCAGTCTTGTCTTTATCCTTATTTGGGAGCTATTACACGAAATCATTCCGGAAAGCTTTTAGAAATTGGAGGAATGCCTGACCATGTTCACTTATTAATAGAGCTTTCTTTACCAGATAAATTTTCTCATTTTATTAAAGATCTTAAAGCATCTTCCTCACAATGTATTCATAAAAATTTTCCTAACCTTCACGATTTCGCATGGCAAGAAGGCTATGGATCTTTCTCCGTGAGCTATTCAGCATTGGAAGGTGTTCAAAAATACATTCAAAACCAGGTACATCATCACGCCACCATGTCTTTTGAGGAAGAGTATCTTAAATTCTTAAAACTACATCAGGTGAAATACGACGAAAGATTTGTGTTGGGATGATCTTATGTAGTGTACTTACGCTGCTGCCGCAGCTTAAATGTCAGCTACCGCTAACCCCACATTCCGCTTTAGGCCTACCGGCCTGACGCTTCATGCGGGGCTCCTCGCTTTTATCGCTCCGCGATATTCTTATAAATGACTGCCTAAAAAGGCGATCAATGTGACCGCGGAGCGTATATTCGAAAAAATAGTTAAGAAAGACGCTTATTGTCTGCGAAAAAACTTTTCACGGGAATTGCTGTGGCAAAATATCTTTCAACGATCTTTTGCTTATTGATGCTGCTCGTTTTTTGTATCGACCAAGCTCAAGGTATTGCCTGTAGTAGCGAAAAAACGCTATTTCGCCATAACAGGTATTTTCTAGGATTTATACACAAACAACCTCAAGAATTGGTTTTTGGCAAAGAGAAAGCTCCCGCGATCGAACGATCGAAATCGACCCAATATTATAATATGGGGTCGATTTCGATCGTTCGATCCCGGGGCTTTCTCAAAGCCAAAAATCCAATTTTTGAGGTTGTTTGTGTATATAGCGGAATATCATAGATATTTCGCTTTATCTCATTTTTTTAAATAGTTAAAGCGGATGATCTAATGAAACTTAGCCTTAAAAATTGCATCTGACACAAGAAATTGCCTTGTAAAAATTGCATCTTGTGTAAAAAAATGCCTTGTAAAAATTGTATCTCATGAATATCTTTGTCCTTAAAAAGAGAAAACATGAAAAGAGCGATAGAAAAAGACCTTCTCAACTGGAAAAATCATCCAAGACGTATGCCCCTTCTATTGCGCGGCGCAAGACAAGTAGGCAAATCGTACGTCGTTGAAAAATTTGGAAAGGAGCATTTTGAAAATTGCGTCACAATTAATTTTGAGTTAAATCCCGAATATAAAAACTGCTTTAACACGCTTAACCCCATAAACATAATCAATGCTTTAGAACTTGTGACGGGTGAACCTATTCAGCCCGAAAAAACCCTTCTTTTTTTAGATGAAATCCAAGAGTGTCCGCAAGCAATCATGGCTCTTAGATATTTTAAAGAAAAAATGGCAAGTCTTCATGTCATTGGAGCTGGCTCTTTACTTGAATTTGTTTTAAATGATACCGATTTTAAAATGCCTGTCGGGCGTGTGCAATTCATGTATCTTAGGCCTCTTTCTTTTGGAGAATTTTTAGAGGCAAAAGAGCTGATTAAATTAAAAAACTATTTAGACTCTGTACATCTCACTGATTCTATTGAAGAGGTGGTTCATCAAAAGCTTTTGTCGCTTATTCGTGAATATTTCGCCCTTGGTGGGATGCCAGCAGTTATCGCAGAATATATTGCATCAAAAAGTCTTCTGCATTGTCAAGAAATTCAAAGTGCCATCTTAGCCTCTTATAGGCAAGATTTTGGAAAGTATGCAAGGAGAACCCCTCATGAGCATTTACAAACAATATTTTCAAAAGCACCCGGCCTAATTGGTCAGTGGTTGAAATACACATCACTTGATCCTGAAACGGCACCTGCTACTTTAAAAAAAGCTTTGAAGAAATTATGCGACGCTGGACTTATCATTTTAGTCTATGCCACTTCAGCCTCAGGTCTTCCCTTTATCTCACATATGAATGAAAAGAAATGTAAATTTCTTTTTTTAGATATCGGTTTGGTCAAGCGGGCATGTAATTTAGACTTGCCCCTTCTATTCAATGAAGATCTTATCTTGATTAATGATGGCGCGCTTGCAGAACAGTTTGTAGGGCAAGAGCTGATGGCTTGTATGGGTAAGGAGGAGGCAAATGGACTTTTTTTCTGGACGCGAGAGGCAAAAAGCAGCAGCGCAGAAGTCGATTATCTTGTGGCCGTTGATTCAAACATTGTCCCCATAGAAGTAAAAGCTGGCGCCGTTGGATCGCTTCGTTCTTTAAGAATTTTTCTAAACGAAAAAAAACAAAGCCCTTTTGGCGTGAGAATTTCTGAATTACCACTATCCTTTACAAAAGAGGTAATTACCTTGCCCTTTTATTTGATTGAACAGTTACCTAGAATGGTCAAAGCGGCTTATACCTTAAACAAATAAATAGGGCTTGATCTCTTCACGCTTCCTGCATTAGCAGTTCGAGTTTTTATAATGACGGCACAGGGCGCTGCTTATTAAGAAACGATCAGCTAACAAAAGCGTTTCGCGCTTGCCACTTCTCAAAGTTTTGCAATTTCTACAGCTCGCAAGCAGGGCTGGAATATTTGGGATGCCTTGGCAGAAGCAATTAGAGGTTGCCCACGACTATTGACTGTTCATCAAGAAACAGCTTTACAAGCGATCGCTGTCTAAATCACTTCATTCAGATGCCCCGACGAAGGAGGGGTTACAAATTTTATTGAAATTAATTATTCACATTTTATACATTCGTTTATTTCAGCAGGGTTCTAATTTTTTCACAACCTCTGACTAGATCAAATGAAAACAGGAGTAATGTACATGAGAAAATATGATCGTAAAATATCGAATTACGGCTCCAAGTTTATTAAAGCAGCTCTGATGAGGACACTACATCAGTTGTTTAGATCACGGACCCTCATGGCAACATTAACCTTTCTTTGCCTTCTCTCTAGCGGCTTTTGCCAAACTACTCTTACAATTGCCACGACAATGCCCGCAAATAGCCTCTGGGGTAAAGCTTTAAAAGCCTGGGCTAACCAAGTAGAAGATCTATCGAAAAGTGAATTGGTCTTCAAGATCTTTGATAATGGAGCTCAGGGCAATGAACCAGAAATGGTTCAAAAGATGAAATCAAAACAACTAGATGGAGCCCTATTGACTGCTCCAGGCTTACAGCAAATAAATGTTAATTTTCTCTTGTTTCAGATGCCCGGCCTTTTTAACACGTGGACACAGCTTGATACTGTCAGAAATAACGCGGGACTGCAAACTGAACTCAATGCTCTATTTGACCAACAAGGATTCATCAACATCGGTTGGGGAGGAGACACAGGGCAGTCCAAAATCATGAGCCACCAAATACCAGTTTCAATGCCTATAGACCTTAAAAAGGGGGCTTGTGCCGACTTTTCTGGCGACCCTATCCTACCTGCAATGTTCAATCAGATCCAAGGAGTTAATGTGGTCTCCCTGACCATACCAGCAGTTTTGCCAAATTTGAGTGTTGGGAGAGTAAGTATAATTATAACACCCTCGTCATTAGCCAAGCAGTTTCAATGGTCATCAAAAATCACCGATATCAACACCCTCACAATCGCTTTTAATATTGGGGCCATCGTTTTTTCAAAAGCAAGCGTAGAGGCTCTCACTCCTGAACTAAAAACGATGCTTCTTACAACTGGAAAAGAGGCTGCCGAAAATCTAAACACAAAAAGCAGAAGTGCCGATCAACAAGCCTTTGATATTTTAAAAACCAAAACTTCTACCGTTGACTCCGAAGGGTTAGCATTAGATGCTTGGCAAAAGATTTTTACCGCTACGCAACAAGATCTAAAAGGAAATCCCTTTTTACCAGCGCTTTGGGAACAAGTTGTCAATCTTGCAAATGCTGCACGACAATGAATATAACATCACATTAAGAATTTTAAGGAGAAGCAAATGAAAGGTATTATTCGTAATTTTATTTCAGCCAGCGTAGCAGTGGGTTTTTGTGCATCACTTGCCAATGCTCAAGAATGCGACCCTATGCTGCAACCAGTCTGTTCAGAGTGCCCTCCTTGCGGTGGGAAAATCAATGTTGGAGCTGAATACTTGTATTGGAAGTCAGGGCAAAAAGATTTGCTAACAGTAGAGACTGAGGCTAACTCGACTGATTTATCACAAAACTTTCGCACACATACTATTGATTTCCAATACGAGAGCGGTTACAGGGTGCTTGCATCCTACGAACTCCCTTGCAATCAATGGCAGATCGGTGCGACCTATACCTACGCCCCAGGAAAAGGGGATCTAAAATTGTCCACAAAAGCTGATCAAACTCCTATCGACTTCCTCTACAGCACCTACCAAAGCAAATGGGAAAGCACCTTTTCCTATTTCGATCTCGATCTGGCAAGATCATATACACTATGCGAATGTGTGATCGTACGTCCACATATGGGTTTCAGAGCTATTTGGGGTGATCAAAAGCGGCATAGCAAAAATCTGTTAGCCGAACCATTTCCTATTGAAGGTTTTCCAGATCAAAACAGCCTACCTGATAACAATAAGCAAGAATTTACCGGATATGGGATCGAAGCGGGGGTTTGGGGTGACTGGAATGTCACACGCCACATCTCTATCATCGGGCATGTGGGCGGATCGATTGTTCATACAAAGTTAAAGTATCACACTCTTGAAAGCATTGGGACAGTAAATGGAACTTTTACTCCATCTTCAGAATTCCATACGAGAGAAGTTGATCATCAAGCGATTCCATCCTTGGACTTGTTTTTAGGTCTTAGATACGCTGACACTATCTGCAATTGGGATTACAGCGTATATGCCGGTTGGGAGTCTCATGTATGGTTTGACCTTGGCAATGTGGAGTTATCTAACGGAGGAAACTTTAGCACGGAAGGTCTAACGGTAGGAATTGACATCGGCTTTTAAAGACGGTAGGAATTGACATCGGCTTTTAAAGAAATTGTTTTATAGTTTCTCCGGTGGGATTGCGCATATCAGAAGCTACCGTAAATTTTGCTCAATTGAAGACCATCCCCTTACTATGTCCAGCAGTTCGGGTTTTGGCACGATATTCAGGGCTCCCGCCTCCATTCTTGTATATGGATCAGTTTTGTCCTTGACAACCCATTCTACTAGTTCTTGCCTATTATAGTACTTATGAGGAGAGGTTGAAAGGGCCACAGGATCGCTAAGGCTTTCTTCTGATATAATGCATGCCATTTTTGGATGAAATTTATGTGTATGCATCTGCAGCAGTAGCTTCAGCTGCAAAATAATGAGCTCTTCACTATTTTCAAGAGATAAACTTTTTAATTTTTCCACTTCGTCAGGATTAAATTCAGGAGGATTAGCCTCTATACTCTCAACGTCTTTTGGCCACATTTGGCTGCACCGTTCAAGAAATGCAATCTCCTTAAGAAGACTTTCTGGAAATGGCGCAAGGAAGCTTTGACACTCTTTTACATCCTCTTCATTTACAGTTCGAGATGCTAAATCCATTATTTGCCGCGCGAATGACTTTTCTATAGAGCTGTCTTGAAAGAATCTAAGAGAGCGTTTCTCGGTTGCATTTAAATTGTTCACAGCTTGTTTAAGATCTAGAAAAGATTTTTTCATCTCTTCCTTTTTCATCTCTTCCTCTTGGGGACTTAAAGTGGGAATTTCTACTTCAAGAGATTGTGCCAAGTTAGCGTCGCGGGCTGCCGTTTTTAGGTTTAACCTAGAAACGGCAGTTCGAGATGCTAAATTGGCGCAAGATCTTGAATTAGAATCACTTTGCAGTGGGGCGGGACATTCCCGATTGGTGAAGGACCGCCCCAATGCAAATGATTCTGGTTCAAGAGATTGTGCCAAGTTAGCGTCGCGGGCTGCCGTTTCTAGGTTTAACGCAGCTTCACCTTGTGGAGCCATTTGAGGAACCGCTTGTGGAACCCTTGCAGCTGGAATGATAGGAAGTCTTAAAGTCTCTGGCAAAGGACTCTGCATTGGTTGCACTACAATGGGAGTGCCATTCCTACCCGCATTTGAAGCAGTTGGAGGGGTTGCTGGAACAGCTTTTGCAAACAAACGCCCAACTACTTGTCTTGCGATTCTTACTGTAGCGCGTTTTACCTCTCTCATCTGAATTTGCTGAGGAGTTTGCGCTAAAGCATGAGGATCTGTACGACCAATTGAATGAAGACTCATTTTTCACCTCTTATGTATTTTGTTAAAAAAGTGAATTGTATCACGATATGGTATTAATAATCAATAGTAATATTTAACATGTTGACATAAATATTATAAATTTGTATACTGAAATTAAATTATAAAAATCCTATAAAAATGGAGTATTGCGATGTCGACATCAACAGCAGCTGGGCAAAAAGTGCCCGAAACCATCTACCAAGGGCCTGGAATGACGGTGCCGCCTACACAAGAAAGTGCTGACACAAACGGCATCTCAGCTCTTGCGCGCACACTATTACATGGGGGCCCAATTTCAAAAAAAATGGCAAACAAGACTCTCATTAAAGCCATTTGTCTCACTCAAAATGATCGATTACTCTCTAGGTTTAGAGATGAACTGCAAAAAGAATTCGAACACTTATACACTCATCCGCCAACAAATGCTGGTGAAGAGGTCGTTTGGCGTGGATTTTTAGGGAACCTTTTGGCCATTCTCCCTTACACCTATCCAAAGACATCCGACACTATTTACATCCCTATCTTAGAAAATCAAAGGGTTACTCTCGTCAATTATAGTATAGAGGTCATCGACCTTGAATTCCATCCACATAGCTCTAAAATGACAGCTCTTGCTTTAACGGCAGTGGATGGTGCAAACGCGCCCCCATTACTTTCATTTATTGGCACTACATATCCGGGTGGAAAAGGCTTTCTCTCAACTGTTCTTGCTGACTTTACTCCAGGACATGATGTGGGAGAGAAGGTGTATAAGACAAATCTTCAAACAATGCAGCAGTGGTTTGAAGGCAAAACCAATGTGCACGCTTTTGGCACAAGTCTTGGAGGCGCTATGGCCATGCACGCCTATAGACATCATGCAGATCAATTAGCATCCGTCAATGTCTTTAATCCCCCAGGAATTAAGCTACGCCATTGGCAAAATCATGCAAATACCTATCCTAATCCCAATTGCGCGCTAAACATTTACATGCAACCAAAAGACCTTGTGACTTGCGTTGGATTTTGGCCGACAACAAAAAATGTGTCGATATACTTTGCTAAATCAGATCAAAAAGGTTTTATTCACAACATCTTACTTGGCCATGCCAGTGCCTTCACCGGACGTGAAAAAATTGCCATCACCAAATTAGACCCCAACATACTCAATAAAAGCAAATTTAGGCGATTTCTCACATGGACACATAGGCGATTTGGCCCTATATTTATTTGGTATCCCATCATGGGATTTATCGCCTTAAGAAACCTGGTTCGCAAGCAGCGCGCAAGAAAAACGTCTGTACCCAATATAGTCTAGAAGATAAAATGAATTGCTGGTACATATAACTGCATGTTTAGTTTTCGCCAAAAGATATTTGTAAGCTATAGCCTTGTCTTCTTTCTTTTTACGGTCATGACGTTTCCCCTTGTGACGCATATTGTGCGTACCATTGCCTCAAAGGCAATGGAGGATCGCGCCGATGAGCTGATTAAAAAGATTGAAACAGCGCCCAATGATTTAGCGCTCATTCGAAAGTTAAAAGAGCTGCAATCGGAAATTTTTTTCAGGGTCAGCATCATTAAAGATGAAACCCAAGTCATCTACGACAGCCACAAAAGACATCTGCTTGGTCCAAGATTTAGCCATGAATACATCGTCGATAATAAGGAGGTAGCCGACGCCTTTGAATATGGGGTGGGCCGAAACGAAGATTTTGGAGGCGTCTACGATCAGAAATTCACCTTCTTTGCCAAAGCATTTCCCTTTCATCAAAAGACATACGTGATGCGCACAGCATTTCCCTCTCGCTATTTAAGCGATTTAAAAGAGGATTTAGAGATCGGATTTTTGGCGCTCACAATTGTAATGCTGCTTCTTTTTTGCATCATGACATGGCTCATCATCAGCCATTTCACCCGTCCAATCCACCATATCATCCGCGCCATTGCCCCATACCAAGAAGGCAAGCAGACGACAATTCCGGAAATCTCTATCAGCTCAAAAAATGGCAATAGCGACTTTGATAAGCTTTCGATGACCCTAAATTCTCTCTCAGCAAAAATCCAAAAACATATCGATAGCCTAATCCAAGAGAGAAATGAGAAAGAGGCGATCTTGGAATCTCTCATGGAAGGGGTGATTGCAGTCGATAATGCTATGCAAGTGACATATGTCAATCAAATGGCCCTACAACTATTAAATGTCGCTAAAGAGGCAATCTTTAAGCAAAATTACATCGCTGCCAATGAATCGCAAGGGTTTGCGTTGCTTATGTCCTCGCAAAAAGAGCAAAAAACCCTTTCTGCTACCATCACATTAATTACCCCATCTAATAAGGCAAAGATCTACCTCGATTTAGTCGCAGTCCCGATCGGCGATGGCAAGGGAGGCGTTCTTGTGATGCAAGATCGCTCCTGGCACTACAAACTTTTGGAGATGAGAAAAGATTTTATCGCCAATGCCTCCCACGAACTTAAAACGCCAACGACAATCATCCACGGGTTTGCCGAAATGCTTTATGATCATCCGGAACTTAAAGAAGAGACAAAGCGCGATATGATTGCCAAAATTCTCAAAAATTCAACGCGCATGACGGTATTAATCCGCGATCTTTTGACCCTATCCGACATCGACAACCTTCCTCTTTCCCGCTTGCAAACGTGTGATTTAAAAGAAATTGTCAAAGATTGCTTCCATACCTTACAAGATAAATTTAAGGAAGCGATTTTTACCCTTACTGCAGGCGATGACGAGATGACGCTTGTAGCTGACCACAGCTTACTTGAGCTTGCGATGCTGAACTTAATTGAAAATGGAGCCAAGTACTCACGCGGCATTGCGCATATCGATGTATCGTTAAACCTAAAAACGGCAGTTCGAGATGCTAAATTGGCGCAAGATCTTGAATTAGAATCACTTTGCAGTGGGGCGGGACATTCCCAAGTGATGAAGGACCGCCCCACTGTAAATGATTCTGGTTCAAGAGATTGTGTCAAGTTAGCGTCTCCAACTGCCGTTTTTAGGTTAAAACACACTGAGCACCAGATCGAAGTGAAGGTAACAGATCGGGGAATTGGGATCCCTGCAGAAGATTTGGAATTTATCTTCGATCGCTTCTTCACAGTCAATAAGGCCCACTCAAAAGGGATGGGGGGTTCTGGCCTTGGATTGTCGATTGTGCAGACGATCATTCAAAAGCACTTTGGACAAATTTCTGTGACATCAGAGGTTGGCAAAGGCACTACATTTACAATTTACTTGCCTTACGCAACTTGAAGCTGATCACAAATGGCTTTCGTAGCTTGCTTATCACAAGTGGCTGCGTAGCATCCAGGCCGCCATTTCATGTTGTCTTAGTTGCTGGATCAAAAGGTCGGCTGTGCCGTGATCGCCTAAATTTGTCGCTTCCTCGATATGCAACCTGATCTCTTCACTTATCGCTTCTCTATCGCGGCATAGCTCTGCAATCATTTCATTGCCAGAAACCTCATTATCAGCTTCACAAAGTGTCGTGCGTTTAAGAAACTCTTGCATGCTTCCTGGCGCCTTAATTTTGAGCATACGGATCCTTTCCGCTAACAGATCGACAGCTGCGGCAAGCTCTGTATACTGATCTTCAAAGAGTTTGTGTAAAGAGTGGAACCTTTCATCTTCGACATTCCAATGAAAGTTTTGTGTTTGGACAATTTATATGGCGCAAGTTGAGCAACTTGCGCCATATAATTCTAATATATGGCGCAAATTGACCAACTTGCGCCATAAAAACATCCAGACTTCTCAATCACAAGGACTGCGATAGAGACAATATTGTTATGATAGATCCTCCGAATTAATTGAGTCAAACTTGTCGGAATTTCATTAATTTGGTTATCATCTAAGCACAGCTCTTCAAGATCTGTTTGCTTAAAAACTTCTCCCGGGATAAGTTTTAGCTTATGTCCCGTTAAATCAAGTGTTTTTGGCAACATTTTTTCGCCCTAAAGATTTGAAAATCTATACTATACTGCTTCCAGGTTTCAGCTAATCTGAGTATATAGTCCTTCCAGCTTTCAGCTGGAAGGACTATATACTTAACAGAAAGATTTTTCGTGACGGAAAATTTAATCTTAGCCCCCACAACCTTATTCGCCTTCTACGATTCCTTTTGGCAGTCTCGACCTAGAAGGAAAATTCTCTTCGTTGGCCATGCGAACAATTGTAGGTTGGAATTTGCCCAAAATTTCAACCAGATCCTTTTGTTCATTCATCACAACGTCAATTGGTTTATAGGCTTGAGGAGCTTCGTCCAGTCCCCCTCCAATTAAATCGATCCCATGTTGAGATAGATACGCCATGTGCGCATCGTGACTGATCGTTTTTTTGGCTTTAGTCCTTGCCATTTGCCTTCCACTTCCGTGCGATGCGGAATTTAAGGCATCGGGATTTCCCTTACCCATCACTAAATAGCCGGGATCGGCCATTGTCCCTGGAATAATACCTAATACGCCTTGACCCGCAGGCGTTGCCCCTTTGCGATGGACAATCGCCTCTTTTTCTTTCCCATCAACTACAATCGTCTCTTTCCAAGCAAAATTATGATGATTCTCAACGGTAGCAATTGGAGCGAGGTTGGCGGCCTTTGCAATCCTTTCATGAATGACATGGTGATTGGCTGAAGCAAAGGCACCAGCGAGCTGCATCGCCTCCCAATATTGCTTTCCGTCATCCTCATCCAGAGAAAGCCAAGCGAGGTGGCGAACAGAATGATCAAGAGTTTCGAGTTGAGACATCGCAATTTTCGTATAGTGGTTTGCAATTTTAAATCCCACCCCACGCGAACCGCTATGGGAAAGAAGAGCAAGGTAATGACCTGCTCCAAGGCCTAATGGATTGTTAAGGCTTGTGATTTCTAACGCGCCCCATTCGACAAAGTGATTTCCGCCGCCGCTTGTCCCTATTTGATGAATGGCTGTCTGTCTTAGTAACCGTGTCAATTCAGAAAACTCCCAATGGGACCTCTCTAAAATGGGATGCTCGATTTTTCCTTGATGGATGCCTGTAGGACCCGCACCAAATATAGTATTATCTAAAAGGGCAGAATAAAGGTGTTTGTATTCAAAACTTTTAGGGTTTTTCAGCACATTAGGAGATGAGGGGTAAATCGTCAGCATCATTCGACAGGCAATGTCAACTCCAACAGCGTAAGGAATCACCGCATTATCAGTGGCTAAGACTCCGCCGATAGGAAGGCCATACCCCGAATGAGCGTCGGGCATTAAGGCGCCCTTAATTGCAACGGGTAAACGCGCACTTGCAGCCATTTGCGCAAGAGCTTCTTCATCGATATATTGGGCTCCCCAGATCTTGTAAGGCACAGAATCTGTCCGAAGCTTAGCGTTTTGCCTGATTAGACCCTTTTGCTTTTCGATCGCGTAAACAAACTCAAGTGCGCTTTCAGGACTTTTTGTCTTAAAAAGTCCCCACCCTATCCCCTTCTCTTTTGCTATGAGAGTGGTTTTATCTAGCAATTGTTGAAATTCTTTTTCTTTCATTATGTTAGCCAAGTGTTTTCGTCTAAAGCATTAAAAAATAACACGTTATACATTTTTATTTAAAGCAAAATTTAAGAATGTTTCGGTATAAATACAAGTTTTTGATAAATTGCGTTTTTAATGGGGAGCGAGGTCACCCCTTCCTGAAATGAAATAAATCTTGCGCATAAACTGCTTTATGCGCAAAGTTTAGACGCAAATCTTGCGCATAAATAGTTTAAAATTAAAACGTGGAGTATACATTCAAGAATATAAATAATTACATCAATGAGTTTGGACAACCGATTGGGTCGCCAATAGAGAATTTTATAGCGCCTGCCCGTCCAAATTTTTCCTTGCTTTCAGGCAATTTCGCTCGCATTGAACCCACTTCAATGACGCATGCTTTATCTCTTTACGAGGCCTTTTCAATTGGCGTAACGGCAAGCAACTGGACATATCTGCCCTATGGACCATTTACAGATCTAGGCGACTTTATTAAGTGGATGCAGGCAAACTGTTTTGGAGAAGACCCTAAGTTTTATACCATTTTTTTAAAGGACAAACCGGCAGGTGTTGCCGGTTATTTAAGGATCGAACCAAGTGTGGGCTGTATCGAGATGGGTCACATCCACCTCTCTCCTCTTTTACAACGAACAAGGGAAGGTACAGAAGCACTCCTATTAATGATCGAATGGGCATTTAATGCCGGCTATCGCCGCCTTGAATGGAAATGCGATGCACTTAACGCCCCCTCTTGCCGTGCAGCAAAAAGGCTTGGCCTTTCCTTTGAAGGCATTTTTCGACAAGCCACAATTTATAAATCGCGAAATCGAGACACCGCTTGGTATGCCGCCACTAGCCAAGAATGGCCTCATCTTAGGCAAGCCTATCAACGGTGGTTAGAAAATGAAAATTTTGATGCAAATGGTAAAGAGATCAAAAAACTCTCAGATCTAACTAGACTTTTGCAGAAAAAGTTGATGGAAGTTAAACCCGCTGGCGGCATGCAAGCTATCTTGGTAAAGACGCTCCAAACTGGAGAAGGTTATTTGGTAGATCAATCCGGAAAGAAATTGGAAGGCCTGTAAGGTCGACATAAGATCTTATGTCGAGCTTACAGCCTTCACATGTGCCTTTGGTAG
>JABDAE010000076.1 GCA_013289325.1 Chlamydiota bacterium | reverse complement strand
CTCTCCGACTCTCCGTCTCTGCGTTGAGTTCAAAATTGTAGATCCCTGCAATAAGATTGAATCTCAAACCAAACCTTTTTCTTCGATTTCTGTATTTATCGCTTAGGATCTTGAACTCTTTAAACTACCGATTACATTTTCATTTACCGCCCGTTCTGAAGAGATTTTTTGATTTCCCCTCTTCTCTTCAGGCGTCAATTGCTTACTTTTGCTGGATTTTTTCGGTAGTTTTGTTGTCTTTTGCAATTTCTTTATGCCTATGTACCCGCTGAGAAGTGTATCGGTCACGCACCGGTAATAAGTGCTCGTGAACATTTACGTAAAAGAATTGTCTCACTTGACTTAATGTTGCAAATCCTATACCATAAGTGGTATATGGTGTAAGATAATGGACATTAAGAACACGCCACTTCCTGTTAAACGGGCTTTGAAAAAGCTAGGCCTTGATCTTTGTAACTGTCGTAAAAAACGGCGCATTCCGATGCAGCTTGCTGCAGAAAGAGCATCCATTAGCCGCGCTACCTTAGGTAAAATTGAAAAAGGGGACGAAGGCGTTTCCTTAGGTGCTTATGCAAAAGTGTTATTCGTTTTAGGAATGGTTGGAAGATTGGCAGAACTTGTTGATTCTGCATCTGATGAATTAGGTTTGCAATTAGACGAGGAGAATTTACCAAAGCGCATTCGGCATTTTGTGTATGCGAAGGACGCTACAGTTTGGGAGATTGTCGGGGCTTTTTTCAGGGCTTGGGGCAGCTGTTGCAGATACAGTGTATGGGATCATTGCGGCTTTCGGCTTAAGCTTGATATCCAATTTTCTTCTTGCAGGACAGTTTTGGCTGCATTTGATCGGGGGTATGTTTTTGATCTATCTAGGAATAAAAACTTTTTTCTCAAAGCCAGCTGAAGCTGAAAATCGCATTTCGCATAAGACTCACCTGGGGGATTTGTCTCCACTTTTTTTCTCACGATGACCAACCCCATGACGATTCTTTCCTAACTCATATTTGTTGGTCTGGCATCTGATTATCTGAATTGCGAATGCCATCCATTTCGATAAAATTTGTTCCTTCAGTGGGAGACAATAATAATCCAATCCGTTCTTGTCTTGCCATTGGGTCGATGCCACCTTCTAGAGCTTGTGCTCCTCCATCCAATTGTAGCTTCAGCAATTCTTTAATAACGCCACCACCGCCCAATACCCGAATTTGCATCTCTCGGTAGCCCATAAAATCGATTTCTTCTAGTGGCCTTTTTGAAAGTAACGCATTGATCTCAGGAATATAGCTCATCCACGTCGGCAATCCCACAGCTAGTGGAATATGTCGCTGTTTTCCACAGAGCAGTTTTTCAGACATTTTCCCTAAAACACCCTTATCTCTCACATAGGCTTGAACTTTGCGAATATCATTGATGTCTGTCTGCAATACATAGCTGAAATCCTCTCCCAATTTCACGCTCATTTGATTATTTTCCCATTTTCTTTTGGCAATCTGATCCAAGAGCAATGCTCGATTTTTATACCCAGAATAGAGTGTCCCCAGCCCGCTCAAGATGGGGCCTGCTACTTTAATGATCTTAGTTAAATACGATTCCCCAGACACAGTCATCGTAAATTGTCCCGTTGTTTCTAATTTTCCATCATTAGCAATAACAGTGACCGTCGTTGATTTGTCTGCAAACGTACCAGTATCTCCCGAAGTGGGTTTCCCAGAAAATATGCGACTCCCAATATTAAACGTAAGCCACGGGGGTAAGTCTTTTGCTCTATAGGTCATTGCATATCCATTTGGATCAACAAACACGTTGTCTGGCATGACATAAATGTAGCTTGTATCCACCAGGGCTTGCTGTATGGAAATCGGATTTTGATAGACTGGTGCTAATAGGGTAGCTACGTTCAAGTTAAAAGAAGTGGAAACAGTTCCCGCAGTCGTAGTGCCCATAAGAGTCACAATATAATTACCTTGGTCTGTTGCTTTGGGAGTCCCTGAAAGTTGGAGGTAATTGAGCTCACTTAAGATTTGCAAACCATTATTGAAATTCGCCACATATGCAGTAGTTTTTATGACGTAAACTCCATAGGCATATTGAGCAGTAGTGCAAATCCCAAAAAGGGTGGGCGCGCTCGGATTATAGACGTTAATAATTTGTACTCCACCACTCTGATCTGCCACATATGCAGTATTTCCTATGACCTGGACTGCACGAGCGGCGGAAAGACTATAAGTCTCGATCAGAGTAGGAGTGCTCGGTGTTGTGATATTGACGATTTGTAAGCCACTACCCCAATCCGCCACATAGGCAATAGTTCCTACGACGTAGACATCAACTGCCGTACCAGGAGTATCATAAGTCCCGATCAGAGTAGGGCTGCTCGGGTTAGCGACGTTAATGATTTTTAATCCAAGACCATCAGCCGCCACATATGCAGTAGTCCCTATCACTTGGACTGCACGGCCATAATACCCACCAAGACTATAAGTCCCGATCAGAGTAGGGCTGCTTGGGTTAGTGATGTTAATGATTCTTAATCCACCATCCCATCCCACATAGGCGGTCGTTCCTATGACCTGGGGGACCCTATAAGACTTTCCACCAGGATTATAAACTCCAATCAAAGTAGGCCTGTCCGGTTGAGTGATGTTGATGATCCGGAGGCCCTGATCATAATCTGCGATATAGGCAGTCGTTCCTACAACGTAGGCTCCAACAGCTGTTCCAGGAGTATCAGAAGCTCCGATGAGTGTAGGGCTGCTCGGTGTAGAGATGTCAATGATTTGTAACCCACTAGTATCACATGCCACATATGCAGTGGTTCCTATAACTTGGACTGTACGGGCATTTGCAGGAGTGGCATAGTTAGATACTATTGGGTTTAATTGGGCATTTAACCAACTGGGCCCCTGTGTCATTTTGGGCTGAACAAATCCTCCATCCGCATCCGTAAAAAATTGATGACTTACTTGAAACAAATTCCCAGTTGTTGCTGCTTGATTCCCAAGAGGCACTGCAGTTGGTACCGCCCTCTCGTTCACTAGTCTATGGGAAATGTCCAACCCATCTTGCGCAACTTTTGACAAAGCCGTCGCACTGCTGTCGCCAAAATACCCGCGAGCACAATAAATCCCAGCTCCAACAAGAGCAATGGCGCTAAGAGCTACAGCTTTGAGGCCTGGTTTACACGATGTGGGTGCCTGTTCAATAGACCTTGTTTGCAATGTGTCAGAGCCGGTAACTGCAGCTTTGAGATTTGACCCGGGAGAATAAAGGGGAAGGATGTGTTGTGTTGAACTCTCGATACGTGGCATTTTTTTCTCCTTCTAGAATGTTAGACTTGCATTTGTTGGTCTGATATCTGATGCATTTCATTATTGGAACCGCCAATGCCATCCATTTCAATAAAATTGGTCCCACCAGGAGGGGACAATAATAATCCAATCCGTTCTTGTCTTGCTAGTGGGTCGATGCCGCCATCTAGGGTGTGTGCATCTCCTTCCAATTGTACTTGCAGCAATTCTTTAATAACGCTGCCACCGCCCAACACCCGAATTTGCATCTTTCGGTGACCCCTGAAGTCGGTTTCTTAAGGACCACCCCATTGCAAATGATTCTGGTTCAAGAGATTGCGTTAATTTGCCGTCTCCAACTGCCGGATTTAGGTTGAATGGAATTTAAAAGCGGCAAGCCTTTATCCTCAAGTTTTAGGCATAAAACAAAGGAGGCCCGCCATGAAGAATTCTAAAAAATCGTCACAAATAAAGCCATCTCAATTAAAAATTCTTGATCCGAGATGTGCCGGCATTGATATAGGCGCAAGCGAACTGTTTGTTTGCATAGCTGAACTGTTACATAAGATCTTCAATTGTCATTGTTTTTGTTCAGGAGCAGGCTGCAGAGCCTCGCGCTTAAATATGGCCCTTTTCATTCCGATGTCTCTTTGGTTCCTGGTTTCCCTTTTTTTTTATTAGTCGGCTGCTTATTTTATAATTGCTTTTAATTAATAATTACGGTAATCTTTGTATTCAAATTAATTAAGGACTATGTGTCATGTTGCAACGATTAAGATTAAGGGATGATAATAGTGGTGCAGGTTCTTCTAATGCAGGACCTTCTAATGAAAGAAGTTCCCTAAGTCCCCCTTCGCAAACAGAACAGGTATGCACTCTAAGAGAACGGGCGCGTAAGCATATCCCCGTAGCTTTAGTTGTAAAATCATTAGGGGAAGGTCTACCGCCTGAATATTTTCCTGGGCTTATAGACCAGGAAACTCCCTTTCAAAGACTGGAACGCAAGCATGCTGAAACTGGAGTGTTGGTTCGTGTCAAACGCATAAAGACTTCTTCTATAACACCTGATTCTTTGACTGACGTCCTAGATGATTGTGATGGGGAGAAATTGCGCCCTACAACTATGTTAATTCAAGGGTTGCGTACAATTTTATATGATAAAAATGGATTTGAAGGTTATTCAGCCCTATTGATAGACCATACTCATCCTGAATGTCATACGATAGTAGGAACTAAGGGTAATATGTATAGTACAGTGTTATCGGGTACCCCTACCTTTTCAGCTAACTCAGACGGGTCCGTTTCGAATTATAGAAAAAGAATTATACCAATTTTGAAAGATAAAGTTCCAGAGTTCCTTAAAAAACCCAAGTTCCATCAATCCTTCTATGATACTGCTGATCAATTACAACAATTGAAGCTCGGAGAATTAATTTTTCGAAGCTGGCTTGCTTCCTTTGCTCCTTCATGGAATGCCGTTACCTTCCTAGATTGTTCAACTAAGTCTTTAGTAAAGAAACTCTTCCTAGGTGACTCTCTTACTCAATTTCTTGGCACGGATCTCGAAGATTTTAATGCTCGCAAAGAAAAGCAACAGTTGCGCACCGCTCTGTTGGAAATACTTATTATCTATGCAGAGAAGTTCGATCATCCCCTATACAAAATTTCAGAGGGGATGATAGAGGCAATATGTGACATACAGCTCCTCCCTTCTATCATTTATGCTGTAGAAAAAAAACATGGAAATCCTAGCTTGTTCGCTGCGGCAGTCCAATCTAATACAAAACTCGATCGTAAATACAGTAGGTACGCTGCCTTTTTACATAGTGAAGTGTTAGCAAAGCTCACTCCTCCTAGCATTCTAGGAATCTTAGTTAAGGAAAAGCTATCGATTTGGGGAGTCGAACAAGCACTGGTATGGAAAAAGGTCTTAACTGAAAAGGGCATCGATGTTCCTATTGTACAATATACACCACCTCCTCTTGGAAATGGAGATCCTACAATAAAGGTATTTAAGGAACTCTCTGAAAGAGAGGTTGCCCAATTAGCTCCATATGACGTGTCTTGCGGTGACTCGCCCTTAATAAGTGCCGTTTATTATAATTGTATAGAAACAGCAAGGGAATTAGCTCTTATGACTTGGCCATTTGGTGCTCAGTTATTAGCTCCTGTTACTAGCCAATCTAGGCTATTAAGCTCTCTTACACAGCTCAATGTCGCAAATCCACTAGGATACTCGCCGGTTATACTAGCATTACAACTCAAACGACCAGATTTCGTTAAAATATTGGTTGAGGCAGCCTCTGAAATTCATTTTGATTCATGGCAACAGCAGCTTTTTGAGAATATAGAAAAAGGAGATCTACTTAAAGTAGAGACCGTTATTGCCTCAAAAATAGATATAAACAAAATAAAAACGGATCAGGAATTCACCCCATTAGCCTATGCGCTTATGATGAGGCAACCGATTATCGCGAGGCTCTTGATAAATAATGGTGCAGAAATTCATATAGACGAGTTTGACGAAGTTATGAGGGAGCAGTTAGAAATTGCAATGGGTGAAGATATAGTACCTCAGCCACTACCAAATCCTCCCCTCGCTGCATCGGCATGTTTAGCTGCAGTACCAATAACATTACCTAAGCAGCAAGCCTCTAATCCCCAACCAGCCGCACAACCAGTTACACAAGCAGCTTCACAAGTAATTGTAGAACTTACTCAACAGGTTGTACAACTTAATCTAAAGGTTGCGGAATCTAATGCAAAAGCAGCAAAATTGGAAAAAGAACACGAGGCTATATCTAAAGCACGCGATGCTATGTGTAATGAACGCGATGCTATGTGTAATGAACGCGATGCTATATTTATAGAGTCTAAAAAACTAAAAATGCTAATTCAGCGGCATGAAACGGTCTTGAGAAATCAACGGGAGGAGCTTTGCAAGTTTACTAGCACATTGAGTGATATTACAAGCGAGAATGACAACTTGCATGCACTGCTGCAGCAAGCAGAGAATCGGCCGAGTGAAGAAAAATCAAATGAGCAACTTATAGCGGAAAATGCGCGACTTAAGCAGGATCTTTTAGATAGTGCTAATTCTTTGGATGACGCTATGAGAGTTAATGGACGCTTGAACGAACTGCTGGACAAAGCACATGAGGAAGAAGAATTTATCATAGACGATCAGTCCTGTGAAGAATAATCAATTAGAGTTTTGCAAGGGATAGGAAATTCAATGGGGGCAGGAGGTCCTTTCCCTAGGGAAAGGACCTCCTGCCCCCATTGGCCTAATCAATCGTTATATCCGAGAGATGAGCATCCTCCATTAGACCTCTTGAATAATCCAGTAGGTAAGGGGCTGGATTCTCCAGCCCCTTAACTACTGGTTTAACCTAGAAACGGCAGTTGGAGACGCTAACTTGACATGAATCTCTTGAACCAGAATCATTTGCAATGGGGTGGTCCTTCACCATTTGGGAATGTCCCACCCCATTGCAAAGTGATTCTAATTCAAGATCTTGCATTAATTTGCCATCTCGAACTGCCGGATCTAGGTTTAAGGTGATTTTTGCAACTTCTCAAAAAAAAAAGTCGATCTATCTATCGAGAAAAAATTCTAGCGCGAACTGCTGTTCATCTCATGATTTGCCAATCCCATCCATTTCGATCCCATTTGTCATGGTTGGAGAAAACAATAATAACCCAAGTCGTTCCTGTTCCATTCTTGGCAAAGAGTCGAAAGTGCCTTCTAAAGTGGGGACATCCCCTTCCAATGTAAGGTGAAGTATCTCTTTAATCACATTACCGCTGCCTATCATGCGCACTTGTATATTGCGTGGGCCCATAAGATCGATTTCTTCAAGTGTTCTAATGGAATATAACGTATTAACTTCGGTATTGTACCGCATCCACATTGGCAATTGCTGCGCAAATTCCACATATTGCGCCTTTCCGCAAAAGATTTTTTTAGCAACTTTTCCTAAGCATCCCTCATCTTTGACAAAGGCTTGTACTTTCAGAACATCCTTGCCATTTGTTTTCAATGCATACATAAAATTCTCTTGTATCCTGACATGCATCTGATTGTGTTTCCATTTTCTTTTGGCAATTGGGTTTAAAAATAATGCCCGGTTTTTATACCCAGAATAAAGGGTTCCAAGCACACTTAAAATAGGTCCCACAATTTTAATGACTTTGGCAAAATATGACTCTCCAGTGACAGTGAGCATAAATTGCCCTCCTGTTTCAAGTCTTCCATCGTTGGCTACTACAGTAATGATCGCAGATTTATCTGCAAACGTACCCGTATCTCCAGAAGTTGGCGTCCCAGAAAACGTCCGCTTCCCAGCATCAAAGATAAGCCATTTCGGTAAGTCTTTTGCTTTATACGTCATCGCATCCCCATTTGGGTCCACGAATACAGTGTCTGGCATTATGTAATTAAAGCTTTTATCTACTGTCGCAATTTGCATCGAAATTGGGCTTTGATAGACTGGCGCGAGTTGCCCCCCAACGTTTAAGTTAAAGGAAATGGAAGCTGTGCCGGTCGTCGTAGTTCCCTTAAGATTGACTTTATAATTACTTCGGTCTAAGTAACTGGGTGTGCCTGAAACTTTAAGTCGATTGAGCCCACTGATGATTTGAAAGATACTTCCAGTTGTCACATAGGCAGTAGTGCCAACAACTTGGAGCCCAAAACCATTATTTGTCGGATAAGTCCAGATAGGAATAGGCTTCTCTGGTATAGTGATGTCAGCGATGTGTAAACTACCAGCGCCAGTCATATACAAAATATTTCCTACACATTGGACATTTCTGACATAACTGAAACCATTGTAAGTTGCAATTAGAGTAGGATGACTTAGCGAGGTCATGTTAAGGATAAGCAAGCTATTGTAACATACCACATACGCAGTCATTCCTGTCACTTCCACTCCCTTAGGGGTTCCACAAGTATCAGATATCCCAATCTTCCCAATCAGAGTCGGGGCGCTTGGTGAAGTCACGTTAATGATTATTAAGCCACCCGTATAATTTCCAATATATGCAACCTCTCCTACGACTCGGATTGTAGAAGTCTGGTCAGGAATATCATAAAACCCAATGAAAGTAGGACTACTGGGTGTCTTTATGTCCACAATGTGTAAGCCTCGACTATCAGGGACCATAGCATTAAAGTAGGTCACATATGCAAGATTATTTACAATTTGGGCGCTTAATACACTTGTAGGAGTATCATAAGTCCCAATCAAGAAAGGATGATCGGGCAAAGTGACGTTAATGATTTTCAAACTAGTGCCAGCGCATACATACGCAATTTCTCCAACAACTTGGACTGAATAGGCACCTCCAGTGTCGTTGAAAGTTCGGATCAAAGTGGGAGCGCTCGGTATAGAGAGATTCAAAATTCTTAAGCCCATCAGCCAATCCGCTACATATGCAGTATTTCCTAAGACTTGGGCTCCATTGATCGTACTAGTCTTTTGTACATACGCTGACACTATCGGATCTCTTTGACTTGTGAGCCAATAAGGCCCTTCTGTGATATTTTGAAGAATCAATCCGTCGCCAGCTTCCGTAAAAAATTCGTGGGAGACTTCAAACAATAACCCAGGTCTTGCCATCTGATCTTCTAGTGGCAAAGCAATCGGGATGGCCCTTGTACTTATCATATTATGTGATGGATCTAATCCATTATGTTCAGCTTTTAATAGAGTATCCGCATCGACGGGGTGACTATTGCCAAAATACCTGCGGACACAATACATTCCAGCTACTCCTACGAGAGCCATCGCGCTACAAACAGCCACTTTGAGGCTGGATTTAAAAGATTTAGGCGTCACTTCAATCAATCTTCTCTGCAATGGACGGATGTGGTCTTGTGTGATCCCCTCATCCATAGGGATCACTACAGATTTAAGATGGGATTTAGCATCGCTTCCTTTGAGGGGTGTATAAGATATAGCTGCACTAGAAATGCTGATACTTGGCATATTTATTCCTTACATTGGCTCAATATTTGAATGATCAAAACCTTCCATTTCAATAGAATGCGTTTCAGTAGGAGAAAACAATAAGAGACCTATCCTCTCCTGTCTTGCTAATGGATCAAAGGTGCCATCTAAATTCATTGCATCGCCTTCAACTTCCAACTTCAGCAATTCTTTTATTACACTGCCGCTGCCAAACACACGGATTTGGATGTTTCGGTGTTCCATAAAATCAGCTTCTAGAGGTTTTCTAATCGAATATAAGACATTAAGTTCAGTATTGTGTCTCATCCATACAGGCAAGCGGAAGGCAAATTCCACCTGACGCTCTTTTCCACACAATAGCTTTTCGTAAATTTTCCCCAATACCCCTCTATCTCTCACATAGGCTTGCACCTTTCTAATCTCTTTGCAAGGCGTTTTCAATGGATATAAGAAATCCTCTCCTACTTTCACCCGCATTATATTTTTTTTCCATTTCCTCTTGACAATCAGATTCAACAATAGCGCCCGATTTTTATATCCAGAATAAAGCGTGCCAAGACTACTTAAGGTTGGCCCCACAATCTTCACCACCTTAAGGAAATACGACTCTCCAGTGACAGTCACTGTAAATTGTCCCCTTGTTTGTAATCTGCCATCGCTTGCAATCACCGTGACAACGCTTGATTTATCCGAGAATGTGCCTGTGTCCCATGAAGTTGGCGTTCCAAAAAACGTACGCCTATTCGCATCAAAGACAAGCCATGGGGGCAAGTCTTGCGCCTGGTAAGTCATCACATCTGCATTTGGGTCCACAAACACGTTAGTTGGCATGATATAATTAAAGCTCTTATCTACCGTGGCTTTCTGCGAGGAAATCGGATTTCGATAGGCTGGTGCAAATTGCCCCCCGACGCTTAAGTAAAAGGAAGTTGAAGCGGTGCCCGCGCTTGTACTGCCCTCAACAGTGACCCTATAATTACTTCGGTCTAAATTGCTCGGAGTGCCAAAGAGCTTTAGTCGGTTGAGCCCATTTAAGATTTGTAAACCGCTACCTCCATCTGCTACATAGACCACATTACCGACAACATAGACTCCACATGCATTTCCAGGAGTATCATAACTTCCCATGAGGTTGGGTTTACTCGGCGTTGTAATATCAAGGATAGCCAAAGCATTAGGCCAGAGTGTCAAATACGCAGTATTTGCAATGATTTGAAAGCCACAGATCCCAGAATCATCATAACTGCCTATTAGAGTTGGACTATTCGCCTTCGTGAAATTCATGATTTGTAGACCTTGGCTTACCATCAGATATGCAATATTTCCTACAATTTGGAACCCAATGACGGATATGGGATAACTCGCGATCAGAATAGGGCTGCTAGGTATGGAGATATTAATAATTTTTAAACCATAACCACTATCCCCTACCACATACGCCAGATTTCCAACGACTTGGACTCTAGTCGCATATCCAGGATATGTCCCCATAAAAGTAGGGCGGCTCAGTTTGGTGGTGTTAATGATTTGTAAGCCGGTGCTATTTGCTATATACGCAACATTTCCTATGACTTGGGCGGCAATAACTTCACCAGGATAATTTCTGATCAGGGTAGGACTGCTTAACTTCGTGATGTTAATGATCTGAAATCCATCATATAAACCCGCTACATACGCGACATTTCCGACGATTTGAACTTCACAAATCTTAGATCCAGAATAAGTCCCAATCAGAGTAGGGTTTTGCGGCTTCGTGACGTTGATGATATGTAACAAATTACCACAATTTTGCCACACATAGGCCACATTTCCCACGACTTGAATGCTATCTGCACTTCCTACAAATGTATAATTAGAGACCATTGGACTTAATTGGCTCGTCAACCAACTGGGTCCCTCTGTGATTTTTTGTTGAATATATCCACCCTCCGCTTCGGTAAAAAAGGGATGAGTGACTTGGAATAAGGTTCCAGGTACTGCCAACTGATCTTCAAGAGGCACGGCAACAGGAGCGGCTCTTGTGCTTACCATTCGTTGAAGAATGTCAGATCTAGTCTCAAGCAATGGATCAGCATGGCTTAGACTGCTACCATCAAAAAACTTTCGCGCGCAGTAAATTCCAGCAGTTCCCAAAAGAGCCATTGTACTAAAAACAGCAGCTTTAAAGCCTGGTTTATAAGAGGTGGGCGTCTCATCAATGACCTTTAAGTGCAATGGATGAGTGCAATCCAATGCGTCGGTGTCAATTTGGACCCTCGTCGCTTTAAGGTTTGGCTTCAAATCATTTGTTTTGAGGTCCTGTGTAGACTGATCAAATGGTTGTTGGTGTTGTGAGGCGCTCGTAATACTTAACATTTCTTACTCCTTCAGTAATCAAACCAATTGCTCGTTTACAAGACTATCCATTTTAATAGAATTTGTTGTAACGCCAGGGAACAATAACAACCCAATTCTTTCCTGCTCCATTATTGTTAAAGAATTGAAAGTGCCATTTAAGGTGGGCGCGTCTCCTGTCAGTGTCAAATGCAGGATCTCTTTAATCACAGCGCCACTGCCTAATACCCGAACTTGCATATTTCGATGGCCCATGAGATCGATCTCTTCTAGTGCCCTAGTTGAATATAACGTATTAGTTTGAGAGTTATAGCCCATCCAGATTGGGAAGTTCAAAGCAAATGGGATATATCGCTCTTTTCCACATAAGACTTTTTTAGCTATTTTCCCTAGCATTCCCTTATCGATCACGTAGGTTTGAATTTTTTGAATATCCTTGACACTTGTCTTCAACTGATAAATAAAGGGCTCTCCTAATTGCACACTTATCTGATTATTTTTCCATTTTTTCTTGGCAATCACATCCAAAAATAGAGCCCGATTTTTATACCCAGAATACATCATCCCAAGTCCACTAAGGGTCGGCCCTACCACCTTAATCACTTTCGCTAAATACGACTCTCCAGCTACAGCTACCGTCATTTGCCCTTGGGACTCTTGCCTCCCATCGCTTGCTGAGATCGTGATGATCGTCGATTGATCTGTAAATGTACCCGTATCCCCCGAAGTCGGTTTTCCAGAAAAAGCCCGTTTACTGGCATCAAAGGAAAGCCACTTGGGTAAGTCTTCAGCTTTATAAGACATGACATCTGCGTTTGGGTCCACAAATGCATTGTCTGGCATAATGTAATTGAAGCTTTGATCCACCGTCGCATATTGCAAAGACACTGGATTTTGATAGACTGGTGGTAAATTACCCCCTATACTCAAGGCAAATGAAGTAGAGGTAGTACCAAAGGGCTTGTGCCTTCAATTGTCACCAGATAATTACTTCGGTCTAATATACTGGGGGTACCTGAAAGTTTGAATTGATTGAGCCCATTGATGATTTGCAAGCCACTTTGAGCATCCGCTACATAAACAGTAGCTCCCACAACTTGTAGTTCAGTGGGAACTAGAGTCGTATTGTAAGATCCGACCAAAGTGGGGCGGCTTGGTGTGGCGATATTGAGCATTTTTAATTGACCAGAGGAAATTGTATACGCGATATTTCCTACGACCTGGACACCTCTTGCCGATCCAGGATATGTGCCAATTAAAATAGGGTTAGCAGGCTTCGTGATATTAATAACTTTTAAGCCATTTGTTGAGCAAGACATAAATACGGCCTTGCCAATGACTTGAACGCTAAGGGCGGGCAGATCAGGAATCAGATCATGATAAGTGCCGATCAGTGTGGGGGCGCTTGGCTTCGCAATGTTAACGATTTGTAAACCATTTTCACAGGCTAGATAGGCAGTAGTGCCGACAATTTGGATATTGCCGGCAATTCCCGAAGTATTGTACGACCCAATGAAGGTAGAACGGCTTGGCGTGGTGACATTAATGATCGTCAAGCCACTATCACCAACGACATACGCAATATTTCGCAATGTTTGGACTTCATAGGTACTTCCATTCGTTACATATGTGCCAATTAGAGCCATGTGATTTGGCTTAGTAATGTTAACGATTTGTAAACCATTCGCACAGGCCAGATACGCAATATTTCCTACAACCTGGACTCCAAAGGCATTTTGACCTGAATAATAAGTGCCGAGCAGTGCGGGACTACTTGGGCTAGTGACGTTAATGATCACTAAGCCACTACTACTAAATATAGATAAACCTTTACTCGCTGCTACATAAGCAGTGTTGCCTACAACTTGAACTCCCATGTTTGCATATAAAAACGCTACACCAAAGCGAGTGACTATTGGATTTAATTGGCTCGTCAACCAAACGGGCCCTTTCGTCATTTTTTGCTGAATGTATCCACCGCCCGCATCTTTAAAAAATTCGCGGGAGACTTCAAATACTGACCCAGGTATTGCTACCTGATCTTCAAGCGGTAAAGGCGTTGGGAGTGCTCTTACACTTACTATGCGATGAGCAAGGTTCAATTCAGGGTGCGCGGTTTGTAACAATGGATCCGCTTGGATTGCGCTATTTCCGGCAAAAAACTTACGTGCGCAATAAATCCCTGCTATTCCCAAAAGCGCCATGGCGCCAAGAACTGTCGCTTTCATGACGGGCTTATAAGAAATTAGTCCCTGTTTGAAGCTTTGATGAGTCGACCTATCATCTTCAATAGAGTGTAAAGACGGATGAATCTGATGAGCACTTTGCATTGGATTTCCTATACTTGCCATTTTTTTTACTCCTTAAAAAGTCAAATCATCTACTGAGGTATTCTTGCCG